>DMRV01000316.1 GCA_003456455.1 Flavobacteriales bacterium | reverse complement strand
ATTTGGATTCTTTATAGGAGCAGGCGGAGGTGGTGGAGCAAACTTGGGAGAAGGCGGTGACCAACCTCCGGGTCTTATCGGTCTTTCCTTTTACAGTGGTGGCACCGATGCTACTGGAGGACAGTTTGGCGTACCTGGACAAGGCGGTATCCTTAATTTTCCAATTCTATTCTCAGTTGGTCCTGCCCAGATTGAAATTAATCCAAACGCGATTGGTGGAAATGGAGGGCCGTTCGGCTATCCAGGAACGTCAGGTGTAATACAAATCACAATTTCAGTAAATGTGGTTGTAAATCTTCCGTTTGTTGGTCCAATTGTAATTCCTGTTGTGTCCAACTTGGCGCTGCCCATACCAATTCCGCCACCGGCACCAGGAGACGGAGGATTTGCTGTTCAGCGCAATGGCTTTACAACAAACATTCCTGATAACCTTTACAATACGTCTTTCCTTCGTGGAGAGGTTGGACCGTAATCAAATAGAAAGTTGAAATGAGAAAGATGAAAATCGTTTATGTTTTGATGGCTGTCCTCACTTCCAGTTGGACATTCGCACAAAGCTTTGAAGGCGTTATTACCATGAATACGGTGAATGAAGAAATGGAGGAAAAGGTATCTCTTATTTGGTATTTGAAAGGTGATAAAAGCCGTATGGATATTAAGTCGCAGACAGGAGAATATGCTACTGAATATGCCATTATTTCAGATGAAAAGGGAGTTGATATGGTTGCCGAAGGGCAGGTGACGAATATTCCTCAATCGGTGATGAAAACGGGAGCTTCGGCTCAGTCATTACTATCTGAAAAGGAAGGAGTAAGTATGAATGGATATACATGCACCCGTGTGATTTATTTCAATGGGAAAAATCAGACAACATACTGGCTGACCAATGATGTCAATATCAGTTTTGATGATATTCCGGCTATTCTTAGAAGAAATATGCCAAGTATTGAAGCAATTGGATTTCCTATAAAAATGGAAACCCGTGGTGCAGATGGGAAAGTTGTTGTTTCACAAGAGGTTGTTTCAGTGAAAGCTGCTACAGTAGATGATTCCAAATTTGCCAGAAAGTAAAATCCAATAGACTTTGAATTGAAAAACGGTGTGTCATTAGGCATGCCGTTTTTTGTAACTAGTAATTACAAGTGATATGAAAATAGTTCTGAACGTATTAAGGTGGATTGCAATAGTAGTGGCACTTTTGGTTGCAGTAGCCTATTTCTCGGGTAATCAATTTTTACTGAAAGGAGTTTGGGCGGCTTATCTCCATGGAAACTCTTCCGCAACAATTGGCGATTCTCAGTTTTTTGACACCCGAACGGTTGTAGCAGGAACGGCAAATCCTTGGAAAGAGTCTTCTGAATACAACAAGACCGAATTATCGGAGCGATTGAGAACCAGCTTAGACGAAACCCGTTCGGTGGCTTTTCTTATTGCGCAGCATGGAGAAATTATCCATGAAGAATATTGGGATGGTTATGGAACCGATTCGCAGAGTAATTCCTTCAGCATGGCAAAAAGCATAACAACCATGCTTGCTCAGTGCGCTATTCGGGATGGGGTTATAGAAAGTTGGGATGAAAAAGCTATAAAGTTTCTTCCCGAATTAAAAGGTGAATTTGCTGCGGAACTAACGCTCAGAAACCTTTCAACTATGACTGCTGGTTTAGATTTCAACGAGCACTATTCCAACCCTTTCGACATTACCGCCAAATTGTACTACGGGCCAGACGTAGAAAAGCTGATGATGGAAGAAGTGCCCGTAAGCGAAAAGGCTGGTACATACGAGTATCAGAGTGGCGCCACACAATTACTAGGCCTTGCACTTATTAAAGCCACAGGTAAGCCTTTGGCTGAATATGCTTCAGAAAAGTTATGGAAACCGCTTGGAGCAAGTCATTCTGCAGAATGGCACGTTGATAATGAAGATGGAAAGGAACTGGCTTTCTGTTGTTTCAACTCAAATGCGCGCGACTTTGCGCGTTTCGGACAAATGCTTCTTCAAAAAGGGAATTACAACGGACTACAAATTCTTGATAGCGCTTTTGTTGCCATGGCAACCGTTCCTTTTGTCGAACCATTTTACGGACATAGTTTTTGGCTTTGCGATGATTATGAGACTCCGATTTTTTACCAACGAGGTATTCTGGGACAGTACATAATCGTTTTTCCAGAACATAACTTGGTTATAGTTAGGTTAGGACACGAACGCAGAGGCAATGACCGCGACCACTCTGTCGATTTTAGAGTAATTGTTGAAGAAGTGCTGAAAGGATTATCCTGATTTGGGATAAGTCTTTATCGTTGCCCCATTATCAACTTCCTATCAACAACAGGAAGCTCTATATGTGTTGGGTGTTTTTCATCATGATGAATTTCCCAAGCGCCACCATTCGGATAAAGATTCTTGAAGTTATACGTATCAACACCCGCTAGACGAATCTGAATCTTATGTCCTTTCTTGAATAGGTGAGAAGTTGGAAACATATCAAAGGAAACAAACTCAACTTTTGATGTGTCCATAGGCTCAGCATCAACCTGCAGATAGCTGTGATACGGAACTACATCTTTATAATGAGGCGCCTTCTCTTGAAGTTTTTTATGCACAAATCGGAATTGTCCATCTGTTACTTTCCAAACATTCCCGTTCTCATCTACATCTTCTAGGTAGACGAAAACCGACCCGTCTGAAGTTGCACTTTTTATATAAAGATTGACCTGCGGATGCCCAGTAACTTCTACATCATCTTCTAATACAGGCAAAGTGAAAATTGCTGTGATACTATCCTCCGAATCTGAGTTTGCATACGTAACGCCAGAATGATTGGTGTCAAAACTCCATCGACAATCCTTGCCAAGAGAATGTGTCGTGTCAACCGTATGATTGGTAAAGCTTTCCTGTTGAGTCGAAACCGACCAATCAGCCGCTTTGTTTGAAGATAGATAGAGCGGTTTGCGCTCTGCTTTAATTGGCCAAACATCTGAGGTTTTCCATACGTTTTCGCCCATCGTGTAATAATAGACTCGCGGAGATTTGTCCAACCCATTGTCCATTCCCATGAGGTGAAAATCGAAAAATCGCACAATTTCCTTCACGTCATCATGTTCGGATGGTGCAGCAATGTTTGGGCTCACGTTGGCTCCGCCACCATGATTCCAAGGTCCTAATCGAAGCCTGTTTCTTCCATCATCTAAATTGATGAATTGACGAACGGCAGCATGAGAAAATGCAGCATCCCACCAACCGCTCCAAGAATAAATAGCAGCTCCTGAATTTCTAATCTTATCTGCAAACTGGTTCGGGAAAAGGACGTCTTGAACACGGAAATCTCCATTTAGCGTGAATTGGTCATCCATGTACTCGGCAGTACCACCTTCTGTTCTGTGATAATGATTGCAGGTGTGATGAGCAATAATTTGCTCCATGTCTTTTTTCCCGTAGCCTTTTACGCGCTCAACGCCATAAGACAGTTTCGCACCACGAGCATTTCTGCTTTCTGGGATAATATTTTTATCAAGTGA
>DMRV01000200.1 GCA_003456455.1 Flavobacteriales bacterium | reverse complement strand
TCCAACGGTGATGTTTAGAAAATCGGCATCAAACGTTGCAAATCGATATGGGATTCCTTGTCCATCATAGCGTGTATCGAAACCCTGTAGGACGTTGTAATAACCTTCGTAACGAAGACCTGCCGTGAACTTACCTTTCGTGTAAATCAAATCTGCATACCCATTCATCAGAAACTCCTCCGGAACGGGTGGTGCACCAATAGCCGAATCTGGGTTGTAGTACTGCGCATCAAACTGCACACTACCATGAATCTCGCCCCACTTACCCTTGGTTTTCGAATCGTCCGATTGACCAAACAGAGTTAATGGACTCAGAATAAGAATGAAGAAAGTAAGTCGGTAGAAGAATGACATCATCTGAAAACCGATGATTGATTATTTAGTGACTTGTTCCAGTACCTTTTCATACAATTCTTCTTCATCGCCTGGGCTGTACGAATTATGAGAGTAGACAACTCGTCTATCTGCGTCTAAGAGAAATGTGTGCGGAACACTAAGAACATTCATCAATCGTCTCATATCCCCGTTCGGGTCTACGTAAACTTCGTATTCCCAACCCTTTCCGTTTATAAACGGTGCTACCTTTTGCATATTTCGGGCATCATCAATAGAGATAGCCACAAGTTTAACACCTGTTTCATCTTGCCAATCCTCGTATTCATCAGCTATGGCGTTTAGCTCCTTTACACAAGGCTTGCACCATGTTGCCCAAAAGCTGACAATGATGGGTTTGCCATCATTTTCGATTTCACTTGTGTTGAAATTTCGTCCATCAACCATTTTAATATCAACGGAAGGGAACTCTCGGTTCTTCTTGGCTATTTGAGCAAGGCTGTTAGTTGCCGTAAAGAAAATTGCACAAAGGATAATAGGAATTAGGCGCATGAAAAGATGTTGGTGAAGATTAAAAAACCACGGGTCAATAACCGTTCCGTATTGAGCCCGTGGTTTATAATTACAAAGCTTGCCAATTATTTCTGAACGATAATTCGCTTAGAATGCATGTGGCCGCTGGTCAACACATTTACGTTGTAAACACCAGTTGTTAAATTATTTACATCAACAGTTCTTCTATTAACTCCGCTGATAAACTTTCCTAAAGACTGTGTAAGTACTACAGCTCCTTTAATATCGGTAATGGTCATTACAGCATCATCAGAACCTTTACTATCTACCACTACACTCAGTTGCTCTGAAGTTACAGGATTCGGATACACACCAATCGCTAGATTATCTGTATAGTCAGTTAAGCCTGTGAGTTGGCTAGAGCCTGTAGAAATAGCCGAGTTGTAGATAATTCTCTCGGGACCAGGGCCTTGTATAAATACTACTACTTCTAATTCAGACCCTGCATGAAAATCAAATGATCCCTGTGCTGGTAAATTTGGATTTATTGTAGCCGTGTACGATTTCTGGGTAGTGTATTGGTTATCCGCAGTTAGATTTACGGAAGTTCCATTAGAACCTGAAATAAGCTTTCTGAAAATATGGAAAAACTCAGTTTCCCCATTACTAAAAGAAGAAGCATTTGTAGCGTCATAATGTTTCTCAACAAGCGCGATTTGCAATGTTGCGTTTACACTGACGTACGGATCAACGGTAACATCAACAGTAATCTCGTTACCATTTACAATGGTGTGGGTTGCTGAAATGTCAATAACGGCAGGCTTATCTTGATAATCAAGGATATCTGATGATGTGAGTGCAAAAGAGTTCGGACTCAAATCAGCATCAACTAAAACCTCCGGAATTCCAATGGAGCCAGAAAAGTAAAAACCAAATACTCGGTCTCCTACCTCTGCGTTATAAGCATGATCACCCACACCAGGAAAGTCGTACTGATACTTTATTACGGCTATCTCAGGATTACTCTGGGAGTTAGGACTAAGTGCTTCTAACATGTCAACGAAGCCGCTAGTATTATTTAGCGTAAAACAAGGATTACAAGTTGAACTTGTAAATTGCTCCAAAAGGGGCAGTCTCGTACCAATCTGAGAGGCAATCGAGACATCTTGAGATAAAGAATTATTAACAGAAATAAGATCACCTGAAACACCTGACAGGTCGATGTCAACAACATAGCTTCCGCCAGTTGCTGCCCAAGGCGTAGTAAAGGAGAATGGAGCCGTTCCGCCAACAGGAACCGAAGTACCGAACACCTGTTGTACTGGCGTACCATTATCAATGCTATAATCCAACGTAAAACTCGAGATGGCTTCAGTTCCGAAGTTCTGGACTGTTCCTGAAATGGTTACGTTTCCAGCTGCTGCAATGCTAGGCACTCCTGAAGAAACAATACCCAAATCGGTACCACCAATAACTAGAGTGGCTCCGTCTGTATCTTCAAATTCACTACCAGAAGCTAGTTCTGTTCCTCCTACGCTCAACGCCCAGCTTCCAGCCCCCCATTGGCAGCACATTCCATCACCAAAAGAATCATCAATAGTAACCTCTAGGATGGTTCCGTCTGGAACACAGAAGACAAGGTCAGGTTGAGGAAATGATGCATTAGAAGCCTCATCCGTGTATGGGCCTCCAGATTGATAAACAGGGCTACCACCCTGACCAGTTATTTCCCAGGTGATTTCAGAACCATATCTGTCAAGAACAAGTTCAAAGGTTACTTCTGTTTCACCAGTTGGGCACTGTCCGTAAGCAACCATGGCCAAGAACAAGGATAATGTTGTAAGTAGATGTTTTTTCATTTTTGTAATTAAATCGATGTGAGTATTGAGGCTCGAAGATAGCCCAAACTTTATTCGCAAACCCAAAATGTTCAAGGCTATATGTTATTGAGGCGACAAAAACGTGAAAAGAGCTGATTGTAAAGCGCAATGTGGCTTTGATTCGTTACCTTCGAAAATAAGTAAAAACAGCACCGTAAAACACATGAAAAAGATGAAATTGAGGTTCGGAACTGCGCTTATTGCGCTCGCAATGTTCTCATTTAGTTC
>DMRV01000228.1 GCA_003456455.1 Flavobacteriales bacterium | reverse complement strand
TGAGCATGGTTGGGATGGCGACACAGTCTTCAACTTTGAAGGTGGTTGCTATGCCAAGTGTATCGATTTAACACAGGAGAAAGAACCTCAAATTTGGGATGCCATCAAGTTTGGTTCTATTGTAGAGAACACAAACTTCTATGAAGGAACAAGCACAGTTGATTTTGAAAACGTTGAGAAAACGGAGAACACCCGTGTTTCCTATCCTATTCATCACATCGATAATATTGTTGAGAACGGATATGGAAAAAACCCAAAGAACATCTTCTTTCTGACCTGCGATGCTTACGGAGTTTTACCTCCAATATCAAAGTTAACGGCTGGCCAGGCGATGTATCATTTCATTTCTGGTTACACTGCTAAAGTTGCTGGAACTGAGGTTGGAGTAACTGAACCTCAAGAAACTTTCAGCGCTTGTTTTGGTGCAGCATTCTTGCCACTTCACCCAACTAAGTACGCAGAGCTTTTGGGAGAAAAAATGAAGGAGCATAGCGTAAATGTTTGGTTGATTAACACAGGTTGGAGCGGTGGTGCTTACGGAGTGGGAAACCGAATGAAATTGAAGTACACACGTTCAATGATTACCGCTGCCATGAATAGTGAGTTAGCGGACGTTGATTTCAAAACGCATAACGTATTTGGATTAGCAATGCCAACTTCTTGTCCAGATGTACCAACGGAATTACTTTCTCCGAAAGATACTTGGGCTGACAAGTCTAAATACGATGTAACTGCCGATAAACTGGCTGCTTCGTTTGTAAAGAATTTTGCTCAGTATGCTGATAATGCTAACGAAGAGATTTTGGCTGCAGCACCAAAGGTTTCGCAAGAAGCCTGATAAACGGTTCCATAGATTTTTGAAACCCTTCTCGGAAACGAGGAGGGTTTTTTATTGCTCTACATTTTCAGCGTCAGCGCAACATCGGGATAGTCGGTAATGATGCCGTCAACACCTAGGTCTAGAAGTCTGACCATGTCTTCTTCTTCGTTCACAGTCCAAGGAATGAGTTTGATGTTTTTCTCATGACATGCTTTTACCAACTCTTCATTTACAAGATGAAAACTGGGACTGTATATGTCAGGTGTAAAGCCAAGTTCTGCTAGGTTTACTTCAAAATCAGCTGATTCCTCAATTAGTAGTGCAAGAGGAATGGATGGTTTCAGTTCTTTCATTTCCTGCAACGCACGCACGTCAAATGATTGGATAATTGTTCGGTCCAAAATATTTCCATCTTGGATCACTTCTAAAACCAATTGGCAGAATTCTTTTGGTTCTGGGTGAAAAACACCATCACCTTCGGGTGTGCTTTTTATTTCAATGTTGTAGTAAAGGGCTGGCACTTCCAAAGCAGCAGCACTCGCTTCCACTTCAGTAATTACCTCGTTGAGTAACGGCTTGAAAGTTGGTATTTTGGCTTGTAAAGGAAAGTCAGGATGTGGTTGACTTCCGCAATTGTAGTTGGTGAGTTCATCATAACTCATACTGTAAATTCTAAGGTCTGTTCCTTCCAAAACAGGTTTGTCGTTGGCTCCCCAACAAATGGTAGAGCTAACCCAAGGTTCGTGAGAAACAACCACTTTATTATCCTTAGAAATGACTACATCCATTTCTACGGTATTCACTTGTAATTCTACGGCAGCCAAAAAACCTTCGATGCTGTTTTCTGGGAATAAACCACGCGCACCACGGTGGCCTTGAAGGTCAAACTCCAGACCTGAATATGTTTCCGCGGTTTCCTCTAACTCAGATTCTCGGGTGTTTTCTGGTTGCGATTGGCACCCTGCAATAATTGCTGCAAAAGAGAAGATTGCTATGAGTGAATTGAAAGTTTTCATGGCTGTGAATTTAGGGTCAATCTGAATCAAATTTGCGTCTTGCTTTCTTTTCGGAATGCTTCTTTTTGTTGTCTAAGCGTTTGCGCTTTACCGAATTAGGAATTCTCGGTTTCTTCCGAATCTTTTTCTTTTCAAGAGCTAATCCAACAAGTTCAATCAAGCGTTTAGAAGCAATCTGCTTGTTGCGGTTTTGCGAACGAGTTTCTGCGCAGCTAACTGCCAGAATTCCTGTAGAGTTGATTCTGTTTTTTAAGCGTGATGCAATTCTAGCTTTCTGCCAATCTGAAAGCGCGAGACTTTCCCATAAACTGAGCATTGCCTCCACACGTGTTTCAACCTTATTTACATTTTGTCCTCCAGCACCTGAACTCCGCGAGGTTCGATACGTGATTTCTTTTACCAACGCTTGGCGATCGAAATGCATGGTTATTTATCAAGAATTATCACCATCGACTTTATAGCATCCGTTTGAATAATATCAGCATTCAAATCGAGAAATTTTCGATTGGAAAACACAGAACCTGTTCCCCAAACCATGACTGTAATGTTGGCTTTTTGCGCCTCAGTAATTTGTTCTTTTGATATGTTAGCAGCGTTAATGGAAATCCCATCGAGTCCTTGCTTACTTACGCTTTCAATTGCTGATTCACCGCTTTGAGCGTAGTAGAACAATTCGCCTGTAACGTCCATTTGTTTAAGGCTAGATAACAAGTTTAAATCTTGCGATTCTATGAGGAATCTGAACTGAGGAAACTGATTTACAATATTCTTCACCTTTACTTTAAACTTTAACAAACGAAGGCTGTCAATATCAGCTTCAGGTTTTAAGTCCAACGAGAATATTGTTCCGTCTTTCCAAGAATGGGAGAGCAGGGTGTCTAGCGCATCCACAGGTTCGGCTTTATGAAAAACGCCATGAGAGCACTCGTACATTTCTCGGTACGTTTTCTCCCAAACTGTACCGGGACAACCCGTGTGAACTGGTAATTCTTCATCGTGAAATGCAATGAGCACATTATCCGAAGTCATTCGAACATCAATTTCTGTTCCTTGTATTGGAAATGCAAGCGCTACTTCAATTGAGCGTTTTGAATCGAGCGTGTAGGGAGATCGAACACCCATTCCTCCATGTCCAAGTATAATGGGCTGCTTTTCTAGCGTAACTGGTCTATGAACATATTTCCAGATAACTAGCCCAATGATTATCAGGAATAGCGCAATAAAAGGGAGTTTTTTCTTCAACTTATTGCTTGATTACTTTCTTGCTAAACGCCAATTTACCAGCGGAATAGGCGTTTAGGAAATACGTGCCAGAAGAGAGGAAAGAGCCATTAAACGAGATACGGTTTTTGCCCGCTTTCATGCGTTCTTCCATGATCAGTCTTACTATTCTCCCTTCCATATCAACCAACTCAAGTCTCAGAAATGTGGTTTGCTCCAATTCAAAAACAACTTCCATCTGATTGATAAACGGATTTGGGTAAACGAGCGAGTTAACGTCTGCTGATTGGATGTCGTTGATTCCTGTTGCGATATCAGGCGAAGTTAATTTGCTTAACCATGTTCCATGACCGCCATTAGCGTTGCCGAAAGAGCCAGCGGCCCAAATTGTCCCAGGCTCATTATATAATCGTTGTGATCCTGAATAATCTCCCCAACGTTCGAGGTTACTATTCAGCACATTCACGAAGTTGAGACCTGATTTAATTTCTACTCTGTCAGATGCTTCCAAGTTTGCATTTACATGAAGCGCACTAAACCCAGCAAAGACCGTTTCGCTGCTATGATTGAATGTAATAATAGACTGTTCATCACCCTCGCTAAGTCCACTCCAAGAAATATTTGGGAAGCCGTAATAAATACTTGGTTCGCTGAATATTCTGCTCGTAACAGTCGGAAAATTTCCTTCGTGCCCATCAATTACACCATAATAAATGGCGGAAGTTCCTGTATTTGGATTGGTGCAACTTTGGACAAAATGAAGACGGTTGTTCTTGGTGTATCCACCCAAAACACGGTTATCATTGGTATCAAACAAATGCCCACTTGCTTGTTGTGCAGGAACTGGCAGTACGTAAGGAGCATCCGTTGCAATGGTTCTTACAATTAGTTCGGTGCTAGGGTCGGTTACGCGCCCTGTTACCTCTAAAAGAAAGAGTGTGTCATTTTCAATGGCAGTATTTCTGTTAGAAAGCAAAAACATGTTTTCTCCAGTTGGTGCATCGCCTTCCTGAATAGGAGTGATGTTGAAGATTTCATTGTTTCCCAGAAGTATGTCAGAATAATAATTGGTTGTAAGTTCAAAACCGATATAACCTTCCTTCAATCCAACTTGCCATAGACAAGATTCAACAAACCCCGAGTTGTTGGTAGAGCCATTTGTAAACGTATTTATTCCGATGAAAAGGTCTTTCCCAGATATGCCAACTACAGGGTAATCTGACCATGTTTGGTTAACTAACGGATTGCCTGGTAGTGCATACAAATGCCATTCTGCAGTTGGATCGCTCGTTTTACTAAATCCAACAATTATTTGACTTGTTTCAAACGTAAACCCGTTCAAGTAGATCATCACGAAACGATCGTTGGTTGGGTCATAAATAATCTTTGGGTCAAATTTGCTTCCCGAAATACTGAGTGGTTGCGCCAAGTTGCCGAGCGAGCGAAAAAGCAACTGCTGCTCCGTGACGGCATTGTATATGTGAATTCTTGAATTGGTCACGGACACAATCATGCTATCATTGGAAATAGCCATGTCGTTATCGTTTGGAACACCGTTAAAGTTGTTCCCTTCAAAGTTGCTTCCAATTGTTGGTTCAGTACCAGTTGCGGTGGCTCTTGGTGTAGTTGAAGCATTAGCAGGATAACGCTTCATTATCTCTAGTTTTTTTTGTTGTAATTCGGCACGTAATCCGCTTGTTCCTGGTTTTGGCGCTTCTAAATGCTGCAAGGTTATTTCCCAATCTTCTCTTTCTTCAGACATGATAATGGTCGCGCCTTTGGCGATACTCATTTTCTTAATAGAAGCTTGTTGTCCGAAGCACAAAGCCGGAATTAGCAATAGGAAAGTGGAAAGTATTCTCATGTCAAATAGTTTGTCAAATCAAGGTCTAAAATTTCTTCCACATGCTTACATGTGCACCAACATTTGGCACATCATATTCTGGGCCGAAACAGCACCAACCGTTCGCTTCGTAAAAGGGAATAGCAATAATTCGTGCTTGTAACCAACCTGTTTTGGCCTCCCAAAGATTAACGCTTTCCTTTTCTAAGGAAGTTAAAACCTTGCTTGCCAGGCCTTGACCTTGGTACTCATCCAACGTTCCCATGGCACGCACCTGAACGGCAGGCCTTAATCCATCCGTGGGAATCTCTAAACCGCTGTCATCTGCAATAGGCTCATAGTCAGCAGACAAAGGGCCAAAAGCAGGACAAGCACTTTTCGCTTTTTGGTCAAAGGCACTGCCATCAGCATCCGCTGGAATAAGATGTGCACGACCAACTGCGGCTACTTTTTCATTATCAGCTATCCAAGAATGAATGGCTAAATCATCGCCATCTAACCTTTCGGAGCCTTTTTGCGAACCCAAAGGTTTGCGCAAAATTTCGAAGCGAACATCATAATAGGATTCGGGAAGGCTTTCGCCCGGAAGTCGGATAATCGTTTTCACAGGATAAATAAATCAGCAATGACAAATGAGGCGAATGTGACGGAAGCAACTCCGTTGGTGGTAAAAAATGCAAGGTTAACCTTACTCAGGTTGTCTGGTTTTACAAGCGTATGCTGATAGGTAAGCAATACGATAAATACGGCATAGCCCACCCAATACAACCAATGGAAATCACCGTATTTTCCTGCGTAAAAGAGCAATCCGGCCGTAATTCCGTGTAAGAAGTTGGAAAGCCAAAGAGCTTTCTTTTTTCCCAACCAGACAGGAATGGAAAACAACTTGTTTTCACGGTCAAACTCCTCGTCTTGCAAGGCATAAATAATATCAAACCCTCCAACCCAAAAAAGAACAGCAAAAGAGAATAGGAGGGGGAGCAGGTCAAACTTTCCAACCACCGCCAAATAAGCGCCAATAGGAGCAAGGCCTAAGCCAATTCCCAGCACCAAGTGGCACAAAGCGGTAAATCGTTTGGTAATGCTGTAGCCTAGCACAACAGCAAGTGCCACTGGCGAAAGTGCCAAACACAACGAGTTAATGAAATAGGTGGTAATAACGAAAGCAACGGAGTTTAAAATGACAAACCAAAGGGCAGCGTTGGCTTTTATTGTTCCTGCTGGAATTTCTCTTATCGCTGTACGCGAATTCTTCTTATCAATGTTTCTGTCTATGTACCGATTGAATGCCATGGCTGCGTTGCGTGCGAAAACCATACAGAGCATCACTTTCAGTAATAAATGCCATTCAAATGAAGCTGGTGTAAAGTGCACTGCCAAGAAAAAACCAATCAGCGCAAAAGGCATAGCGAAGATGGTGTGGGAGAACTTTACTAACGACAGGTAATTTTTCATAAGTCGGACAAAGGTATCGAGATTCAACATAATTAACCCACGTTCGGACAGGGTTGTTTAGGGCAATTGCTTACGACATGTGCGAATTGTATACTCAGCTATTATTAGATTCAACTATTTACGAATAACGCCCATCAAATTAAAATGCGATTGCCCTTATGAGGATGTTCAATTAAACCCACGATCTGTACAACCTTCCTGTGTTTGAGTTGTTTTTTAAGGCAAAGAAGATTGAGATGGATACAGTTGTTGGAATAGATTACGGAAGCAAGTTGGCGGGAACCACGGTACTAGCATATTATCAAAATGAGATGGTGCGGTTTAGGGCAAGCAGGCACCAGGAAGACGCAGATAAGTTTATTGTAAAACAGTTGGAAGTGCTGAAACCGCAGTTTGTGTTTTTAGACGCGCCTTTAAGCCTGCCTGGTAAGTATGTAGATAAGAAATCTTACAGTGATTATTTCTACAGAGAAGCCGATAGGGAGTTGGGCGCCATGTCTCCTATGTTCTTGGGTGGTTTAACTGCTCGAGCAATGAAACTGAGAGATTATCTCGAAAAGGTAGAGATAACCGTATTTGAGACTTATCCGAAGCAACAGTCGGTAATTCTCGACCTGGACAAAACCAAGTATAAGAATAACGATAAGCACATAGCCGAACTAGCTAAGGTAGTTTCTGAGAAGTTTGGGTTGAATGTGAATTACGACCAAATGAAAACATGGCACCATTTCGATTCGTTGCTCGCATACGTTGCAGGCATTCGGTTTTTGAATAAAACCCACCAAGTAATTGGCGATAAACAGGAAGGCCTCATTATTGTGTAAGTGCGATGCCGTAATTTTGCCCCATGTTCAAAAGATTATTCTTATTTTCTGGTTTTATCTCATTTATACTTGCTTCCGGACTCATGTATTTCTGGTACCTGCCTAACCATACCGAAGAGGCAGTTGTAACCGAACAAGAAGCGGTAGATGTTGCGTTAGATGCTGATTCGCTTAACACCACGATGCCCTTGGAATGAAAGCCTATTTGCTGCTTTTCTCTTTTCTAGTTCCCATCGCATTTTCATCACTTGCACAGCAAAAAGCAGCGTACACCCCAGACTTTGTTTTTAAAGAAGGAATCTACCTTTCGTTTCAAGATTTTAAGAACAACAATCCCATTCCGCTTACGCACATTTTTAGCAATTTCGATATTCGTTCTGTAGACTATGTAGGACAGGTTTTAAACGCGGAATCCATCACCTATTTTGATAATCTTTTTGAAGAGCGCGTAGTGCCTGTAAACAAGATTTGGGGGTTCTGTTCAAACAACAAGATTCATGTAGGGATAAACACTGTTGAACGTTCAGACCGCTGGTATGAAAGAGATTGGTTTCCGCTTGTTTCTATTGGTCATTACAGCTATTTCACCGCCATTATTTTGGTAGAACGTTTTATGACTCCAGCCCAAGGAATGATGATGCCGGGAGTAGGCATGTCTATGAA
>DMRV01000385.1:2795-11260 GCA_003456455.1 Flavobacteriales bacterium | reverse complement strand
CCATACCCTCCTACTCCAAAATTGAGCAAGTAGAAACGGTTTGTGAACGTGGTATCTGCGTTTAAATAATCCTCAAAGCATTTAGTGGAACTGATACACTGAGAAAATGAATCTCCGAAAAGTAGAACTGGTCGCTTTCCTTTTGAGAAGTATTCATCTGCGTGCTCGTAAGTTTTGGAATCAAAATTACCGTCCCAGCCAAGTAGCGGATGCGGTTCTTTCATGTCAGATGCACCCGAAAACAGAAAACGCATTTTCCAGTAATCTTCCTTGTAAAGGTGCTCGGTAACGTCACGCTCATAATTTGCATAGAGCTGTGGTTTCCGAATAAAATCAAAGGCAGCGTTGCTGTTGTACAGTACGGCTCTAAGCCCTAACTCCGCCACAACCAAAGTCAAAGTGACAGAAATTGCCAAAAGCAGAAGATTAGGAAGCCATTTTTTCATTTGGCGCAAAGGTGTGGATTTGTTCTTTTATCGTGTTAACGAACGTGGTTTGATTGTATTTATCACATTTGTGAACTTATCTATTTACCATGAACCCTATTCGCAGCCAGTTTATTCTCAACCCAGACATTACTCATCTAAACCACGGTTCTTTTGGTGCGTGCCCCATTCCAATATTTAATGATTACCAAAAATGGCAGTTGGAATTGGAGAAAAACACATTCAATTTCTTTGTAAAGCAAGGTCCTGTTCTGCTAGAAAAGTCACGGGTAGCTTTGGGTAACTTTATTGGTTGCGATAAAGATGATGTGGTTTTTACCATGAATCCGAGTTACGCCTTAAATATCGTTATCAAAGACTTTGGCCTTAAAGCAGGCGATGAAATTCTGGCTACAGATATTGAGTATGGAGCTATGGATCGTACTTGGAATCATTACTGTAAGAAAGCTGGAGCCAAGTACGTGAGGCAACATATTTCGCTTCCGGTCACAAGTAAAGAACAGATTATTGAAGAGTTCTTCCAAGGGCTAACTTCTAAAACCAAAGCAATCTTCATAAGCCACATAACCAGCACAACGGCTCTTCGTTTGCCAATTGAAGAAATCTGTAAACGTGCTCAAGCTGAAGGATTGATAACGATTGTAGACGGTGCACACGTTCCCGGTCATATCGACTTAAACCTACAAGAACTTGACGCTGATATTTACACAGGTGCTTGCCATAAGTGGTTGCTAACACCTAAAGGTTCCAGTTTTCTCTATGTAAAAAAAGAATTCCAGCCTTTTGACCCATTACTCATCAGTTGGGGATTTGAATCGGATATGCCTTCTGAATCTCAGTTTATCGACCATCATCAATTACAAGGGACGAGAGATTACTCAGCGTTTCTTACAATTCCCGCAGCCTTACAATTTCGGGAAGACAACAACTGGAATCAGGTTGCGGCAGATTGTAGGAAACTCGCTCAAGCCAATTACGAGCGCTTTGCTGAGGTTACGGGAGGAACCATCCTCTGCCCTATTTCAGATGATTTTCTTGGTCAGATGTGCAGTTTGAGTATTAACTGCCCAGACCCAGTTGCGTTACAAGAATTACTTTACAACAAGTATAGAATTGAGATTCCCGTTATGCCGCATGACGATAAAGTCTTTATCCGATACAGCATAAACGGATATCATACTCAACAAGATTTGGATACGCTTTTTGAGGCTTTGGAGGAAATTAAAGCGACCTCTAATATGCTGGGCTAATTACCAAGTAAGCTTAGCCATTTTACCGCTTTTGCCCATTACCCAACCTGTTGAATCTGCCAAAGAACATGTGTAGTAACCTTCGTCTGAGATAGGAATCCAGTTATTTCCTCCATCCTTAGAGTGTTCCATTCCTGTTCTACCACAAGCAATTAACAAATTAGATGGTTGAGAATAAGCGACACATGAACGATAACCGCGTGGTTGATTCTCAGTTATCAATTTCCACGTTTCTCCCATATCTTTTGAGATGGCACAATTAGCTTCTTTGCTTGTACTATCTGAATAGCATCCGCCTACAGCTACAATGGTTTTATTTGCCGCAGTCATAGAAAAGATGCCACACCCTTCTGCGGAACGTAACGGTGTGGCAAACACCTCACAGTTTCCTTTCCTCAATGACATTCTCATGATTCTAGCCGTAGAATCTCCGCCAGTAGCCATGTAACTCATTTTTTCTAACACCAACATTCCCGTTCCACTAGCGGCAAAACCAGCTTCTTTTGGAAGCGAATTAGGAATAGCGTTCCTCGGAACCTCTTCCCAATGTTTGCCAAAATCATTCGTCCAGACGAGTACAAACTTTCCATCTATAGGATCTCCATAGCAATAACCCATGTTGTCCTGAAAATCCATTCCATCTAGGAATATTCCTGAGTCGAGTCTGGTGTAAACCTCAGTCCAAGAAACACCACCATCTTCTGTTCTGAGAATTCTTCCTTCTTCGCCAGCGGCCATTACCAAAGCTGTGTTTTCATCGAAACCATGTACATCTCTAAAATCGAGATGCGTATAACCCGCAATTGTATCGGCAGACCAGTTGTCACCATCGGTCATGCGCATAAATGTTCCACCTGCTCCACTCGCCCATCCAGTGTTGTCATCCACCAAAAACAACCCACGTACATGTGCTTTGGAAACTCTTTCTTTTGGCTCTAGAGCGATTAGAAATTCGGATTCAACTTTTGGTTCTTTATTCTGACACGAAAAAAGACCCCATCCGCAAACAGCAAACAGGGTCGAATAAAATGTGTTTTGGCTAATTTTCATACAGCCGAAAGTAATTGAATGTTATTCTTGACGCACCTTTTTTCGGATACGACTCAATGTTTCAGGCGTAATACCAAGCATGGAAGCTATGTAACGTAACGGTACGTTTTTCAGCAGCTTGGCATCAGTTTCAAGCATTTTACGGTAGCGATCTTCTGGACTCAAACTCAGATAATCAACCACTCTACTTTCTACATATCCATACACTTGCTCCGTAATTAGCCGGCCAAGTCTTTCCCACTTTGGAATACGCTTATACAGCTCTTCCATACTGTCATGACTCAATACGAGTAATTCTGTGTCCGTAATAGCCTGGATGTACGCCATTGATGGCCTTTGCAATGTAAAACTGGTATGCGCAGTGACGATATTATGTTTAGTGTTAATCATGGTTGTCACCTCACCATCATTTATCTCGTAAAAACTACGCAGGTATCCTTTGCTGATAAAACCAATGTGTTTGCACACTAGCCCTTCATCTACAAAGTATTCTCCCGATGGCAAAGACATAGGCTTGAAGTGAGACATTATAATTTCCATTTCCTCATCAGAGAAATCTACAATTCCTTGAATGAAGCTGTGCAATGCAATTCCACCTTCTACTCTTTCCAAAACGTTTTCCATAACTCCTTGAGTTCAAAAATTGATATATGTCAAATGTAGAAAGTCAACTAGTACGATGGACGTAATATGAGTCCGCATGAACTATTCGAACTAATTTGGACTCATTCAGCCCTAGCTAAACGTGGTAAAACTTCCGAATATTGTCTAATACTCGGCCAACAAAAAAGGGGGCTTAATCAGATTTATAGCCACTTTAAGATGTAACGTTGAGTGTGGTAGTTGCAAAGCTTTGTACAATTTCAACAGTTACAACTTTACCTTTTTCGTAGGTATAAAACTCAACACTTCCGTTTGGCAGTCCCACCTTGTATTGATGATTGCCAAGGTTTACAACCTGTAAATTTCTTCCGTAGTTTTCGTAAAACAACGCTGTGCGGCCAAAAGGTTCTTCAAAATAAACGCAGGCAGAACTGTAGCTAACCATATCACTACAAATCTCACTTAACTCATCTCCATCCCGCTTCACATACTGGTTTCCATCCCAAAAAAGAACAGATGAGGATTCTAACTTATTGTCCACCCACGTCTTTATATCGGTGGACATCATCTTCGAGTCTTTGTAAGAACTCAACATTACAGACTTAATTTCTGAGCGCCTAATTAGACCAGCTGCAGTATTCGTTTCCACTCTAAAAATGGACACTCCATTGGCTTCGGTACGGCTTGCCTTGTACGTTCCAGCGGGCCGTCCATCTATCAACACATCATAATTGAAATTCTCCAACTGTGCAGTCGGCCCTAATGAGCAAAAAAGAAGGAAAGCAGGGAATAAAAGAAGCGTCAACTTTTTCATGATTCAACATTTTCATTCTTTTACCAACTATTCGCGTTAGCTGTTTAGTTGTTCATCGATACAATGATGTCGTTAGCAGAAAAATGGTTAATAATCAAGGTTTTCGACCGATTTCCTCAAATCGGAAATTGGGATGATATTTGTATTTGACAAGTTTGAACGAACCACAATTAAACCAGTTAAATAATTTTACGGCATGAAAACAGGCAAGCTTGTGTTACTAGGTGTCATTTTAATTTCAGCAATTCAACTGAGTTGGAAGTCCGTCAACCCATCATCCGAAAAAGATGAAATAAACTGGATTTCTATTGAAGAAGCCGACAAACTGCGCCAAACTGAACCGCGCAAAATTCTTATTGATGTGTATACCGATTGGTGCGGCTGGTGTAAGCGCATGGATGCAACCACATTCTCAGACCCTCAGTTAGTCAAGTACGTAAATGAGAACTACTACGCGGTAAAGCTTGATGCAGAGCAAAAAGAACCCATCACCGTAGGTGGCAAAACCTATGAGTTTGTTCCAAACGGAAGACGTGGCTATAACGAAATAGCCAACGAACTACTTCAGGGTAAAATGAGCTATCCGACCATCGTTTTTCTTGATGAGTCCATGAACATGATTCAGCCAATGCCCGGCTATCGCGATGCAAAAACCTTGCAACCAATTTTAGAATATCTGGCCGTAAACGCCTACAAGCAAACACCTTGGGAAGAATGGCTAAAACAGCACGAAGCCAAGTAATCAGCATAGAAACTCCATAATAAACGATGATTGAATCAGTTTTCAATCACCATTTATGCTTTAGTAACTACGCAAATTCCCTTATTGAATTCGGTTTCGTTGCTGTTAAGTTTGTCCCAAGATTTTAATCATGAAGAAAAACGAGGTACCACAAGACGATGAAAACCTTTTTGAAGGGAAGTTCAAAGTGGTGAAATACGCTTTGGATGATGATGGTAACTACGGAACTGTTGGCAGCTCAGGATGGGAACCAGAGAATACCGTGCTCAACCAAGCTTGGGACGAGATTAATAAGAAGGTTGAAGCCACGTTGAAGAAGATTCAATCTGGAGAATTGAGCCCACTCGCATATCACATGGAGAAGAACATTATGGATGTGGGCATGTTGAGCCAATACATGGATATTTCGAAACGTAATGTGAGCAAACATTTGGAACCAAATGGATTCAACAGTTTAGACGAAAAGACATTAATCAAGTACGCTGAGGTGTTCGATATTTCGGTTGAGGAGTTGAAAAAGATAGAATGAAAATAGATTTCGAACACCGGCAATCGGCACATTGCGAAACGGGCGTTATTTCCAACTTAATGAGGCATCATGGTCTCGATATTTCTGAGCCTTTAGCGTTGGGTATCGGGTCTGGGCTATTTTTCAGCCACATGCCGTTTATTAAGGTTAATGGGTTGCCTGTTACAACGTATCGGATTATGCCTGGAGATATCTTCAAGAAGTTCTCTAAGCGAACTGGCGTGGAAATGAAACGTCAGAAGTTTTCATCACCCGAAAAGGCAATGGATGCTTTAGATGCATGTCTCGAACAAGGATTGCCCGTTGGAATGCTTACGAGTGTATTCTATCTTCCTTATTTACCGCGTGCTTTCCGTTTCCATTTTAATGCACACAATATTGTGGTTTATGGGAAAGAGGGCAACGATTATTTGGTGTCTGATCCAATTTTGGAAGAACCTGTTAAGATTGACCGAAGAATGTTGATTCGTGCTCGATTTGCTAAAGGAATGCCGAATACAAACGGCAGAATGTATTATCCAACGCATGTTCCGCAGGACGTAGATATTAACGCTGCCATCATCAAAGGATTGAAGTACACTGCCAAAGATATGGGAACGATTCCTATTCCATTTTTTGGTGGAAAAGCAATCGGTTTTTTGGCAGGACGAGTTGCTAATTATGAGAAGAAATACGGAGAAGACGAAGCAAAGAAATACTTGGGTAATATTGTAAGAATGCAAGAGGAAATTGGAACTGGCGGAGCTGGTTTTCGATTTATGTTTGGAGCATTCTTGCAAGAAGCTTCTGGACGATTAGGCAATCCAATGCTCCACAAGAAGAGTTTGGAAATTACCAAAATTGGTGACCTCTGGCGCAACTTCGCTTACGACTGCGGTCGTATGGTAAAAGGCCGTGCCAATGGAATGACCTATCAAGATTTGGCTGACCAGCTTTCGGATATTGGAAGAAGAGAAATTATCTTTTTTCAATCAATACACAAAATGAAATTCTGATTTGGACGCCATTTCTATAAAAGGTCTGCTGCATCAATACAAAGGCGTGAATGAGCCTGCTGTAAATCAGCTTGACCTGACAATACCGAAAGGAGCGTTTTATGGACTGTTAGGTCCAAACGGTGCTGGAAAGACAACGGCAATATCCATTATTAGTGGTATTCTAAAGTCGAATTCGGGTTCAGTATACGTACTTGGTAAAGACTGGAATTCAGATGCAAAAAGCATCAAACAATCGATTGGACTTGTTCCTCAGGAGATTGCGCTTTACGATACAATGACTGCGATTGAGAACCTCAATTTCTTCGGAACCATGCTTGGGCTTGATTCAAAATCAATCAAAACCAAGACTGATGAATTAATGGAGGAATTTGGTCTGTCTGACCACAAAAAGAAGCTTGTTGAGAATTACTCTGGGGGGATGAAGCGCAGAGTAAACCTTATGGTGGCTCTAATGCATGATCCAGAAATACTGATTCTGGATGAGCCAACTGTTGGCATTGATGTGCATTCGCGCCACATGATTAATACGTATTTGAAAGGTCTTAACGAGAAAGGCATGACCATTCTTTACACGTCACATCAGTTGGACGAAACCGAACAGTTGTGCGACCAAGTCTGCATTATGGATCGCGGAAAACTGCTTGTTGAAGGAAAAACTTCTGAGCTTGTTTCCGATGGTCGCAGCTTGCATCACCATTTCATTGAATTAACTGGAAAGCAATTGCGAGATTGATGAAACTCCTTGCATCCATAAAGAAAGAATGGCTGTTACTTATCCGCGATAAGGGCGGGTTGGGAATACTTTTTCTCATGCCAATGGTTCTTGTAATTGTGATGGCATTGGTGCAAGACGCTCCGTTTCGAGATTATCAAGAACAGCAAATGCCTGTGTTATTTGTAAACCAAGACTCTGGAGCGATTTCGGAGGCTATTGTGGCCACTATTCACAATGGCAAAGCGTTTCGAGTCGTAGATAGTTTGGATGGTATTCCAATTGATAGCACGCGCTTGTCAAAGGCCATAAACTCGGGAGAATTTCAGATTGGAATTGTCATTCACGAAGGATTAGGCGATGACCTCAAGTCCATTGTTGATTCGCAAGTAGATGGAATGCTGGCAGGACTGATACCGGGCGGAGATTCTGTTAAGGTTGAGAAACCAGCGGTCAATCCGTACATATCGCTCCTACTCGACCCTACTACAAAACACACCTTCCGAAGTAGTATTAGAAGTGCCATCAAACAATTCCTGAGCGAGTTGGAAGCAAAGATGATAGTTGATGGATTGACTTCGAAACTTGCTGAAATGACAGGAAAAGCTCCTGAAGTTGACCTTTCTTCAAAGGGTATTGTTCAGTTGAATGAGACTACAGCTACAAGTAAAGTGATGGCATCAGATGTTGCCAACAACTCCACACAGCATAACGTTCCCGCTTGGACGGTTTTTGCCATGTTCTTCATCGTTATTCCATTGGCCGGCAACATGGTTCGAGAACGAACGGCAGGCACCATAATACGATTGAGAACTATGCCAACAAGCATGTTCCATTTTTACGCTGGCAAGTTTGTTAGCTACGGCACAGTAGGTTTAGCGCAGGCATTGCTAATGATTAGCGTTGGGTTTTGGGTAATGCCATTGCTCGGCCTTGCTCAACTTGATTTGGGCAGCGGACTTCTTCCGCTCATCTATGTTTCAATAGCTGCTAGTGCAGCAGCCACAGGTTACGGTCTTTTGGTTGGAACCATATTTAAAACGCTTCATCAAGCTGCCATTTTTGGTATGGTTTCCGTGGTGATTATGGCTGCTTTAGGTGGTATTTGGGTGCCTCTTTATATAATGAGCGATTCAATGGTTTTTATTGGTCATCTCTCTCCTATGAATTGGGCAATGGAAGCATTCAACGATGTATTTTTGAGGGGTGATACACTAACCGAAATAATATCGCGCAGCTGGAGCCTTTGGTTGTTTGCTGCAATTTGCTTCGGTTTGGCTCTTGTAGTTGAAAACAAACGTTAGAAATTTTGGTTTTTTTT
>DMRV01000385.1:0-2776 GCA_003456455.1 Flavobacteriales bacterium | reverse complement strand
CATGGCACAACAACAACATTACGACACAATTATTCTAGGAGGTGGTCTAGCTGGATTGACCCTTGCTATGCAGCTCAAGCAGCAGAATCCTGAAATCAAGGTTCTTGTGCTGGAAAGGCGCGATGGCGATGCTCTGGAGGGCGCACACAAAGTGGGTGAAAGTACGGTAGAACTTGCCACGCATTACTTGCGTGAAGTACTCGGGCTAAAAGATTATTTAGATGAATTTCAACTTCCAAAGCACGGTCTGCGATTCTTCTTTTCACCGCAACACAAAAACGAAATTCACAAGCGCGTTGAACTAGGACCTAAAGTGTTATTACCTGTACCAAGTCATCAAATAGACCGTGGGATTTTTGAGAATGACCTCATTAATATGAATCTCGAATTGGGGATTGATATTACAATGGGTGCCAAGGTGAAAGACGTAGTTTTTGGAAGCGATGAACACACTGTGACATATGAAGTTGATGGTAATCCGCAAACGCTGAATTCCCGCTGGGTGGTAGATGCTACAGGTCGCGGAAGTTTTCTTAAGCGAAAACTGGGTTTTGCTGAAATTGTCAACCACGATGTAAATGCAGCTTGGTTTCGTGTAGATTGGAAAATTGATATTGATGATTGGTCTGATGATAAGAAGTGGCACTCTCACGTAGAGCCTGGTTTGCGGTACTTGAGCACCGTTCACCTTATGGATGGTGGATATTGGGTGTGGATTATTCCGCTGGTTGGCGATAAGACAAGCGTTGGAATTGTAGCTGACCCGGCCATTCATCCATTTGAAAACTTCAATAAACTAGATAAATCGCTAGACTGGATTGCTCAGAATGAGCCTCAGCTTTCGAAAGAGTTGAAAAAAGAAGGTGGTAACATTTTGGACTTTAAAGTGATGAAGCACTTTGCTCACGGAGCGTCTGAACTGTACAGCACAGACCGTTGGGCAGTAACAGGCGAAAGCGGAGTATTTGCAGACCCGTTCTACTCGCCAGGTTCTGACTTCATTGCAATGGCCAATACATGGACTGCGGACCTGATTCAACGAGACTTGAAGGGCGAGGACATTTTCTTCAGAACACGTTTCTATTCAGAACTGAATAGGGTATTCTATAACAACTGGATGCCGCTTTACATCAAACAGTATCCGCTTTGGGGTAAGGCGCAAACAATGACAGCCAAAATTTACTGGGACTGGGGTGCATACTGGGGAATGAACACACTCATTTTTACCCATGATGGATTAACCAACCTAGAATTGTTAAGACGTGTAACTGCTGGTAAAACATCTACTCTAAATCGATATGGCGAATTAAGTACGCAAATGCAGCAGTTATTTAACGACTTTGGCGCGTTTGACAATGACGAGTTCGACACAGCATATTTAGACCCGTTTGATGTCCCTCTTTTACAGCGGTTACAGGAGGATATTGTTGAGAAGGAATTTGAAACAGAGCAACTGCATCAGAAGTTTGATGAGAACATATTGCTGTTGGAACATTTTGCCGCGGAAACGTTCAGGTTAATGAGCCATCACGCACACGGAACTTCTATTGAAACGGAAGTAGACCCTTACACCATGAGTTTGGTAGGTAAGCATATTGAAAGTCCAAACAGCAAGGTGCTTGCTAGAGACGAACAAATAGCTGCGGAATTGCGGAAAATGTGGCTTTATCCATACCCAGTGCAGGAAACTGCCTAAATGAGTATTGCCAAAAACATCGAAACCGTTATTTCCACTTTTCAGAAAGGGCGTTCGTTAAGCGAACAAGAACTCGGATTGGATGAACTCATTTCCAAACTCAATCAGTTTGAACCTCGCTATCGTTCAGTAGCTTTTGAAGGTGCTTCTATGGGTGTTGCGTTACAGAATTCCATGGAAACATGGAAAACGTACGCGAAGACATCCGAAAAACACTCTACGCAAGTTCATATTGGATTGGGCTGGGCAATTGCCGAACGGGAATTAGACCTCACTTCTACTCTATCCCAAATTGAACCTGAATTGCAAGTAAAAGTACTGGATGGTTATGGCTATTGGCACGGATTGTTCCGAAGACGGTTGACAATCCGAACGCAGTCGATTCCTGAGAATATTACAACCGAATATCAATCAGGTTTTGACCAAGGTGTTGGTCGTGCCGTTTGGTATATCTCCAAAGGAGAAATTGCCAAAGTGCAAAACATCATTAACCATTTTGCTGAAGACCGCAGAGCAAACCTGTGGCAAGGAATAGGCGTGGCTTCCACCTATGTTGGTGGTTGTTCTGATGAGTTGATTGCTGAATTGAAATCAGCATCTGGTGAGTACAAGTCTAAACTAAAAAAGGGTATTGAATCGGCTGAAGCAAGCATGCAAAAAGCAAGTCGTTAAACTCCTCGAACCAACACAAACCCGTGCTGGTTTCCTTGATAATGATTGTAAATCAGGACAGTTTTCAATTCGCCTGAAACAGACTTTTGAACCGCCATTGGTGGAACCGGCTTTCCATTCACCAAGTTGGCAGCAAACCAAGTGGCAAACGAACTTGCCGAGGGCGTTTCGCCAAATAGATTTTTGAAAGAGAGTATTCCCGTTTGCGGGAACAGTTGCTTCGCGAAATCGTCATACCAATAATCAGAATTTGAATCTCCCGAATAGCCGAGCATCAAAGCATCAATATCTGCAACTCCCAAACCATTTCGCTCCAACAGCAATTTGACTTTTAAAGTCAAATCATTCAATATTGGGCAAGAAATCATCTCCGAATCGACAATCTCGGCAATGGCTCCATCATTTTCA
>DMRV01000194.1 GCA_003456455.1 Flavobacteriales bacterium | reverse complement strand
TGATCCAGAGCTTTTACAACAACTGGGTCTGGCTCATAATCTTCAGTCGGAACTGAGAACATCATGTTTAGGAAGTTCTCGGTATAGTTGTATTTGTTCTTAGGATATACTACAGGATGCCCAACAGAATTTTTGTGCGACCAAGCTGCAATCGTAGAAATCTTTGCAATAAGTCTTTTAATAGTAAGGGCTATTTCCTCTTCTTCTCTGTCTTGCTCCAGGCTTTCTGGGTAGAAAGTAGACAGTGAAATCAGGTTTGAAGCAAGAACTCCCATTGGATGCGCTTTGCGAGGAAATGCCTCGAAAAACTCCTTCATGTCTTCATGAATAAGCGTGTGACGCGTAATGTTTTCGGTCCAATCAGCGTACTCCGTTTTGTTTGGTAGTTCACCATTGATTAACAAATAAGCAACTTCCAAAAAGGTAGATTCCTCTGCTAATTGCTCAATTGGATAGCCTCTGTATCTCAGGATTCCTTTCTCACCGTCCAAGAACGTAATTGCACTACTTGTAGCGCCTGTGTTCTTATATCCACTATCGTAAGTGATAAGCCCAGACTGAGCACGTAGGTTTCTGATGTCAACACCCTGCTCGCTCTCCGAACCAGTTACAATTGGTAATTCAATGGTTTTGTCACCTACTCTTAATTCTGCTTTCTCACTCATTTTGTTTCAATAAAGGTTTTTGGTTTCGGAATGCGATTATACGAAAAAATAGCTCATTAAATTTGACCGAATCGTGGCGAAAATCAGTGATTTACACGCTTGTCATCCAGTCAACATTTCAAAGACTTTTACACTAAAAGGCCTGAAAAGTTACAACATGAAAAGAGCATCGATTGTTCAATGCTTTTTTGTGTGAGTGAGATTAATGAGGAGGTGGGCCTAACCTGCGTTTTTCTTTAGCACCTTTCAATAGTCTTCGCTTAAAACCTTCTTGTGCTTCGTGTAACAAAACCACTTTTTTAATAGGTATAATCTTGCTGAACTTCTGATTGTATTCCTTCTTCAAATCCAACTCCTGCTGTTCAAAATCAAGTTCCTTTTCAACTGCGGCCATCAATTCTTTATCTGACATCAAATCGTGGTTGGTCTTAGTGTCTTTTCGATTTTTCCTTCGTTGTTTTCGAACGGCTTGCATCTTGGCTTCCATCTCGTTGTAAAGAGGCCAAAATGTCTGTGCTTCGTCTGGCGTGAGAGCAAGCTTTTCCGTAATGTGTGCGATTTTCAGCGCTTCTAGTTGTTCTCTTTTTGAGCTTTCTAACTCTTTATCCTGAGCCATTCCGATTTGTGCAAATCCAATGACAAAAATGAGTAATGCAAATGCTTGTTTCATGTTCAAATATCTAGTTCTTCGTAAATCGTATTCAGTTCCATTTCCTCTTCGTCTAGGAGGTAATTAATCAATTCTTCCTCCGAAAAATCTGATTCGATTTCTATGTCATCAGAAGTCACCAACCCGTAAGCTAGTAGGTCTTCGGTTTCAAATTCTGCGAATTGATCTAACTCTTCCAAACTCATGGAAGCCACCACTTGGTCAAAGTTCAAAGTGTTGTTTCCAGTAGGAGCAGATAAGAACCAAACGGCAAAAACCATTGCGCTAAAACCTATTCCTGGCATAAGTACACGCCACCAGTTAATTTCCGTACTCTCAACCTTTTCTTCGGTACTTCGCACACTATCCATAACGCGGGGAGTGAGGTTTTCAAAGTAACCTTCGGGAGTTTTGAAAGGGTTACGTTTTAGGTCAGCTTCCGAAAATCCCTCAATGTTCAGTTTCGGCTCATTATGTTGTTCTGTGTTTTCCATCACTATAGATTGACACGCATTAATTCAAAAGGTTTAAAACTGACTTTTAACGTAGGCTTCAATTTTTTTCACGGCATGATGATACGAGGCTTTCAAAGCACCTACCGATGTGCCTGTTACTTGCGCAATTTCTTCATACTTCATCTCATCAAAATACTTCATGTTAAACACCAAACGTTGTTTTGTAGGCAACGTGAGTATGGCCCATTGAAGCTTTAGTTGAATTGCATCTCCACTCAATTCAGGGGCAGATTCCAACGTACTCGAGAGCTGATGCGACACTTCATCCATCGAAACAAAAACATTCTTCTTTTTCTTTTTGAGAAAGGTCAACGATTCGTTTGTGGCAATGCGATAAAGCCATGTAAACAATTGGCTATCCTCTCGAAATTTGTCCAGATTCTTGAACGCCTTGATGAATGTATTTTGCAACACATCATCGGCATCATCATGGTCAATTACAATTCTACGGATGTGCCAATAGAGTCGTTCTTGATAACGGTTGACGAGCTCATTGAAAGCCATATTCCGAGACGAAGAATCTCTGAAACGCTTCAGTAAATCCTTGTCTTGGTCGTCTGTCATGTGCGAGTTTTACTTCCTCGCGATGACTTTCAATGCTGCTTCAACGATGCTTTCTGTGCTCAATCCGTATTTCTCCAACAGTTGTTCGGGTGTTCCACTTTCCCCAAAACTGTCATTAACTGCCACCATTTCCATGGGAGCTGGACCGTTCAAAGCCAACGTTTGAGCTACACTGTCACCGAGTCCACCATTTCGTTGGTGTTCTTCGGCTGTCACCGCGCAACCTGTTTTGTTAACAGATTCTAGGATGGCATCCACGTCCAAAGGTTTAATCGTGTGAATGTTTATTATTTCTGCGCTCACACCTTTTCCGGCTAAAATGGCTTGGGCTTCAATCGCTTTCCATACTAAATGCCCCGTTGCGAAAATGCTTACATCTGCCCCGTTAGCGATTTTCCACGCTTTTCCAATCTCAAACTTCTGATCTTGTGGAGTAAAGTTTGGCACTTTCGGCCTTCCAAAACGGAGGTAAACTGGCCCGTCTAAATCAGCAATGGCTTTTGTGGCAGCTTTAGTTTGATTGTAATCACACGGGTTGATAACCGTCATATGCGGCAACATTTTCATCAATCCAATATCTTCCAAAATCTGGTGAGTGGCACCGTCTTCTCCGAGAGTCAAACCAGCGTGAGAAGCACAGATTTTTACATTCTTTCCAGAATAAGCAATGCACTGACGAATCTGGTCATAAACACGTCCCGTACTGAAGTTGGCGAACGTTCCTGTGAAAGGAATTTTCCCACCAATTGTCATTCCAGCAGCAATGCTCATCATGTTTGCTTCTGCAATCCCAACTTGGAAAAAGCGATCTGGGTTTTCGTTCTCAAATGCGTTCATTTTTAACGAACCAGTCAAGTCGGCACAAAGCGCTACAACATCTTTGTTTTCTTGCCCCAATTCTTGAAGTCCTGCTCCAAATCCTGAACGCGTGTCGCGGTCTTCTGTAAGTTTTTCTACTACCATGTTATTTGAGTTCAACC
>DMRV01000032.1 GCA_003456455.1 Flavobacteriales bacterium | reverse complement strand
GAAGCCGACATGGAAGGGTTTACGAAAGGAGAGCCTTTTGAGAAAATTGGACTTCATGCGCAAGACACATGCGAGTTGTTCTTCGATAATGTGAAAGTGCCTAAGGGAAATCTAATAGGTAAAGAAGGAGAGGGCTTTAAGTATTTAATGCATGAGCTTGCTCAAGAGCGCTTGGTAGTAGGAATTGGAGCTATTGGAGCGGCTGAAGGGATATTTCATAAAACGGTGCAGTATGTCACTGACCGTAACGCATTTGGACAAAGCATTTCGCGTTTCCAGAATACGCGTTTTAAAATGGCAGAAATGGCTACGGAGATTACTAAATCCAGAGCATTTTTAGACCAATGCTTAATGCTTCATTTAGATGGTAAGTTAGATGCAGCAATGGCTAGTATGGTAAAACTGACTACTACTGAAGTACAGTGTCAAGTAGCTGATGAGTGCCTGCAACTGCATGGTGGCTACGGATACATTTGGGAATATGATGTGGCTCGTGCGTGGGCAGATGCCCGTGTTCAGCGTATCTATGCTGGAACCAATGAGATTATGAAAGAGCTTATTGCCAGAAAGGTGTTAGGTAAGTAACCCTCACGATTAAAGTAGTAGAAAGACCTTCAGGTGCTAAAAACCTTGGAGGTCTTTTTGCATTTAGTTACCGCACCACCTTCAATGTGTGCTGCTGTGATGCAGAACTAACACGGATAAGCATCAATCCTTTCATGTTTGCCACTTTTGGTAGGACAATGGTGTTTGCTCCTCTTATAACCGTGTGTTGTGCTTGGAGCCAAACTCTACCCAATAGGTCGGTAACGGTAATCTGTACAGCTTCTTCTTTACTCCAATCTAAACTCAGGCTTTCATTCACCCAAAGAAGGGCAGTGGTTTCTTCTTGTTGGTTTGCAATACCCACGCTGCCCACACCAAGGTTTAAGGTCATTACTACCGGTAAGTGGTCGCTCATGTAATACAAGCCTTGCAGTATTTCATCTGACCATTCTCCTCCGCTACAATCGGTAATGCTTTGGTTGTAGCACGTGCCGGTGTTACCCATGGCGTAATACGATTCCGGTTCAAATACTACCGTGTTCCAAGGCCGCATCATATTGTCAGACAGTAAGATAAAATCGAACCTATCGTCTAAGCCACCACCAGCACCATCTCCAAAAATGGAAGAAGACCGTGTGCTTTGCGTAAGTATGTTTTTGGGTTGAAAACTGCTAGAACTCCAATCTCCCGGACTATTAATTGGATCGCGCATACGTATGAAATTCGTGCTGTCGAGCAATTCTTGGTATGCTGGCTCATTGCTCTCATACACGTTAAAATCTCCTGCTAAAATAACGTTGGCATCTTGGGGCAAAAAGCCCAAATTGGTTGTAAACGATTGCGCGTTAGAAAGCCGCTCTTCTTGGTTAGATGTTCCTTGACTACTCTTGAGGTGAGCCACATATACGTACATAAAAACGGTGTCTGCTCCTGTGTTTAAATCAGGACCGCGGTAATACATCTTAAACCGATTAATGTCTCGTGTTTGTGTTTGCACAAAGCTTTCTTGTGCCAAGCCAAACATATCACCATTATAGATGATGGCTTGTTGTAGCCTAAAATTACTGGAGGGATTGCTTTGCTGCGTTAAAAACGTACTTGCTGCGTAATTGGCTGGTAGTTCAGAGAAACTCTCGTTTAAGATTAACTGCAAACCGCTATCGTTTTTTAACTCTTGCATTAAAAAGAGGTCTGGCTCTATGTAATTAATGAGTTGGCGAAGTGTGTCTTCTCTTCCTTCAATATTTCCGGTAGGGAAATTGAGCACGTTGTAAGACATTACCGTGGCTTGTTCTTGCGCATTACTGGTTAGGTAGAAGAACATGGCTAATACAACTCCGATTTTTTGCATGCGGCAAATGTAGTAGGCAGGGCGGGTTGCATTGTCTCATGTCTATCAGAAGCGTAATTATGGTGGTGTTCAGGTATTGGAATAACCGCCCAGACAAGTAACGCGCCAAAATTCAATAGCCGAAAACGGCTAATTGGTTGATTTTTAGTAGCTATTAACGGCTAAAAGCAGCAATATGTGGTTTGCTATTGAAACACGCGTTTGTAACGCATACTCAACAACCTTGCTGTTTGTAAGTAACCATGCTTCGGCTTAGCTTTAAACCATGGCAGCAGGAGATTGGAAAGAAATGTTGGTAGCCGCCCAAAATGGCGATTTACCATTGGTACGTTACCACATTAGAATGGGGGAGAATCCCAATTACCAGCACCCCGAGTTTTTAACCACACCGTTAATAGAAGCAGCCACTTTTGGGCATCTAGAAATAGCACAGTTTTTACTAGACAATGGTGCCAAACCAGAACTAAAAGCAGGGTTTAGTTCAGATACCGCGCTTACAATGGCACAGCAGCACAAGCATACCGAAATAGTGAAATTGCTGAAAAGCGTTTTGTAAAGAAGGATAACCACGCACTCATGAACCGTTTTGCGTTAGATTTCTTATCCTTGGAGTAGATATAGCAATGAATCATCGCCTTGGCGATTATAGATAGTCTTAACAATGAAAGGAAATAAACTGCTTTGGTTAGTATTACTGCTTAGTGTGGTGGTAGTTGGAGCTACGTTTAATCCATGGGTGCGTTGGATACTTACAGGCCCTTTGGAAGAAATTAACGAATGGTACCCCAGTGTAGGAGATTGGTGGTTAACGCTCAGGGTGTTAATTAAACCTACTGCGCTAATCCTAACTGTTGGATGCATTGTGGCTCTTTACAGGAAACGGTAAAGGTTAGCGAGTTACCGCTACAACCAAAGAAGGCTAGGGTAGTGTAAACCCTGCGAAATGAGGATATAGCTAAAGCCGTACTTGGCGTAAGCGAAGAAACTTTAGCGTACCGAAAAATGAAAGACTACGTAGCGTATAATCACAAACTATTTTCGAGGTGGGCTCCCATCTATGATGGGTTTGAAATAATCCTATCTAGCGTAAGAAAGAAAATCACGCAGGAAATAAATCCGGTAAATAAAACTGTTTTAGATGTAGCAACCGGAACAGGAAGTTTAGCAATTGCTTTAAGCGCAAACGCAAAAGAAGTTGTAGGAATTGACTTGTCATCTAAAATGCTGGATGTTGCCAAAAAGAAAAAGACAAACGGCAATCTTTCTTTCGTACAAATGGATGCAAGCGAAATGAGCTTTGAGGATGATAAGTTCGACATCGTTACAATCAGTTTAGGACTACACGACATGCCGTTGGACATACGAACTTCTGTATTGGAAGAAGCAAAAAGAGTATTGAAAAAAGACGGGAAGCTCTGTATTCTGGAATATGACTTGCCCCAAAACAAGTTTATAGGATGGTGTTCATCGCGGTTGATAGATACGTTTGAAAGCAAATATTATCTCAGTTTCATTAAATCTGAACTAGCCGATTATCTCAGTTCATTTGGCTTTAAGATTGAAGGAAAAACCAATTACTTATTTGGGCACTTGCAATTGATAACTATAGCCCTGTAGCAGATGTGCAGCTAACGCTCCAAAGCTAGTAACACCCTTGGGCGAACCCTTCGGCAAACTTCTCTATAATTTCAATAAAACAGATTGCATCATATTGAGACTATAACTGTTCACCTTTTGATGGGCAGGCATCCATCCAAGTAAGAACCGAGTAAAGTCCGTCCAAGCAATAGGAAACATGGTTCTCCATTCTTGTTCTAGCAATTTAAATTCGATATCACGATTGGCGTTCTTCAACGCCTTTTCAAGCTCCGAAAAATAAAAGTCCAATAATGCCTCGTTAAGGGTTTCGCATTCATCGCTAGAAAGGCAGCTACCAAATAAGTAAGCCACGTCCTTCATTCCGCAACCACCACCAACATATTGGAAATCTACTGCGGCTACATTTTCACCAGATTCAGAAAAACAAAAGTTAGCCAGTTTGGCATCTCCATGCACAATGGTCTGGTAGGTGCAACTGGTTAGTAATTCATCAAGCTTATGCGCTTTTTGTTTCAGTTCCTGATGCTCGATTTTCTCAAACTCTTCTGGCCTAGTAGCTAAGTGCCAGTAGGTGCCAATCTCCCATAAACCTTTGGGCTCTTTACTCATAAACGTGCCATGAAAGTTGGCTAACCATTGCAAGCACGTCTGTACTTCTGATAGGGCTACATGCTGTTTTCGTACGGGAAATTGAGCATCCAAATCTTCTAGTATTATCCACTGTTCTCTTTCTTGAGACAAGGAACCAAGAAACTTAGCTGTTTTAGAAGATGCGTTGCAATGCTGATTCCATTGCTGATACCAACGTATTTCCACCTCATACGACTTTACCTTTCTTTGATGAGAGAGGTCCGTATTCCAACCTCTCGGATGCTCATCCGTCTTGTTTAAGGAAATATGCTTGACCACCACAGCGTCAAGGGGAGAATCCTGCAACGCGTAACGAGAAATCTTACCATACCCGCTCCATAAAGATTGGATTATCTCCACTTCTTTGCATTCAGCGGAATCGGTCACTTTTAAAAGGTAGTCCTTGAAATCGGGATTCATAAAGTGAGCTGTAGATGTGCTGTAATACTGAAAACCGAATTTACTATTTGTACACGCGCAATAAGCTAACTTTTAGTGCAACCCACCTTTTAGAAATGCGCTGCTGGTATAAGCGTGTAACGGTGCTAAATTAGCGTCTTGTTGCGTGTAATCATGATTAAATCATCTGTTAAACAGCCATGCTAGCGTCCGCTCCTGCTGAGAGTCAAATTCGTTATGTCAGCAGTTTTCAAGAACTTGTTTCAACACCCTTTCAGGGAGAAAACAATGCTATGTGTTGGAGTCGTACACAGCGTGGCGATTTTGCTGAGATAGTCGATAAGTTAAACTCAAGCGAAAACATAGCTACCATTGAACCAGAAGAACTGCAGGCACTTCAGCTAAGCCCACAAGGACAACTTGCCCGCGAAATACTTCTAAATGATTTGAAGCTGCTGAAAGCTCATGGCGCATCGCCCATTCTTAACGTTATCAATCATTACGATAGGGACGATATATACCCGTTTTTCCCAACCGATGTGTATTCTTTTCATGTAGACCGCTCTCCTATACCAACCGCTACCTTTTTATGTACCTACCATGGCGAGCCGAGTGAAATATTACCCAATGCAGAAGGCAAACAGAAAGTGCTCATCACGGAAATACGGAACGAACTCAAAAAACTATATGATGGAGAAGAGGAAGGTTTTGAATTCTTCTTAACCGAACACTTCTTTGATTTACACTACCAAGCCAACCCGAATGCAAGCCCAATAAGCACGGGCGCTGGTTACTTATGGAAGCTGGCGGTTGATTATCCAGAAAGCCAAGTGCTTCCTTGTTTGCATCGTGCTCCGAAGGAAAAACGGGGAGAGAAAAGGTTATTGCTGATTTGTTAAGACCCTGCAGCTCAGGCTAATAACGGCTCACGCTCTTTGAAATTTAGAACTAAAACCCAAGTAGGAATAAGACATACAGTACACTACAAACCGTATCGAACATAGCGGCAGGAAGCATCATCTTAGCGTATGGTTTTTTGTAATTCTTAAAAACTAAAAAGGCCAAAGGTGCTTTCTCAATCAGTGTAGCAAAGGCCACAGGTTTCTGCATTTCAGGAATAAACGAAGCACTTACCAGCATAATGGAAATGGATAAGACAACCAAGCCCCAGTGCGCAAAGTAGAACCGCGAAACATCATCAACCAACTCAATTTTCAGAATCTTATTGGCATACATATCTGGGAAAAAGAATTGTAGCGTAACTACTGAAGTAATGCAACCCGTAACCAGCAATATGAGATCTATGTGTTCGGTTATCATTTTTGAGATTGGTGTTCTTTGTGCAATTTTTCTAGCGCTTTATCGGTTCCAAAAATCTTATCCATCAGCCCAACTGCACTAAAGCTACCGTTAACGTGGTAGTGGTGCCAATCGTGATGTACGGAATAGCTCATCCACGGAAATGCATATCCCGAATGGGTATGCAGCGCATTCATCACAACTACCAATATCCAAAACAGAATAGTAAAGGGATGCGGTTGCAGAATGATGATTCCGGCAAAAACCGGTATTAGGTTGCCAAAAATGTGTTCTACGTAGTGCACATAATGTGTGGCAATGGCAATCGACTCGCGATACTCGTGATGTACACGGTGGAATTTTTTAAAGAACCACTTCTTGTGCATAGTCCAATGCACTGCAAAAAAGAGAACGTCTTCTACCAACAGAAAAGCCAATAGTTGTAGCAGTATAACGTACCACGGTTCTACAGGGTGGAGTTCGGTATAACCGAAATGCGCAACTAAATAGTATAAGATTACCAAGAATGGGAGTGTGCCCGCGAACTGATTGAATAACACCAGCTTTACGGCTTTTGAAATTGGCACTTTAGGTCCATTGCGCCCAGGATGCGAATCTTGAATTTTATATTTCTGCAAGCTCGGAAACTTGCCACTCATTGTAAGATAAATGTAGGGGATGCCCAATGCCCAAAAAACTATAAAGTAGAAACTGAACCCAATTCCGATTACGAATTGGAGTACGCTCATTTTACTCATAAACCAATTCCACGTTGCGTTTCCGTACAACTGCATGAACAAGAGGAACAAGCCAAGCAATAAAACA
>DMRV01000478.1 GCA_003456455.1 Flavobacteriales bacterium | reverse complement strand
GAGATTAGTGCAAAAGCAACATGCCTTTTACCAGCTAGCTGAGGGTGGAACATATGTTAAGACGAACGTCAGCGACACGCTTTATATAGATGCCAAGGATTATGATTTACTCGAATTCTCTGATGATCGGTCAAAAGTTGTGTTGAAAGAGAAGGTGAAAGCTGTTTATTGGAAAGACGCCAAACAGGAAGCTGCTACAAGCCAATCATTGGTAGAGGGAAGAGAATTAGCTGTGCTGCTTGATTATGGTAGAACCGGGAGCACTATTGAAACGCCTAGATTGGAATCTACTTTTTGGAGCGTTTTAAAAGCGTCACCAATTGCGCTAATGAATGCCGCTTTTCGCCCGTTTCCTTGGGAGATTCGTTCTCCTTTTATGGCGTTATCAGGATTGGAAAATATATTGATTGTGCTTCTTTTAGTCTTGGCAATCGTTGGGGTTTTTAGAGGTGTAGCCGTAAGTGTTTCTCCAGTTTTTTACGTGGCTATTTCGTTCGCTTTGGTCATTCTAATTCTGACAGGATTGGTGACTCCAGTAGTTGGAGCGATAGTCAGATACAAAGTGCCAGCATTACCCTTTTTGGTGTGCGCACTTTTGGCTTTAGCTGATACTGAATGGTTGGAAAGGGAAGTTGAATCGTACCGGAAACGGAGATAAACTAGTAAGTCCGTAAAGACTTAATCTCGAAGAAGCTGGAGGACTTGAGCCAACTTTGCCTTTAGCTCCTTTCTTTCTATAATCAAATCTAAGAAGCCGTGTTCAAGCACGAATTCAGAAGTTTGAAATCCTTCTGGCAATTCCTTGCCGATAGTTTCTTTGATTACACGAGGTCCGGCAAAACCAATGAGTGCACCCGGCTCTGCAACATTGAGGTCGCCAAGCATGGCGTAAGAAGCAGTTACACCACCAGTTGTTGGGTCGGTAAGCATTGAGATGTACGGAAGTTTTGCCTTTGCCAATAGAGAAAGTTTAGCGGAAGTCTTGGCTAATTGCATCAGACTAAACGCAGCTTCCATCATTCGTGCACCTCCCGATTTAGAGATAATCAGCAACGGAACTTTTTCTTCCAAGCACTTATCTACCGCACGTGATATTTTTTCTCCAACAACAGAGCCCATAGAGCCACCAATAAACGTGAAATCCATGCAGGCAATCACAATTTTTTCGCCTTCCATTTTACCAATGCCTGTACGAATGGCATCGTTAAGCTTCGTTTTCTCCGTGGTGTCCTTTATTCGCTTTATATACGGCTTGCTGTCCTCAAATTTGAGAGGGTCGGCAGAAGTAAGGTTCTCATTGAAAATCTCGAAATGACCTTCGTCAAAAAGGATATGGAAATACTCTCTTGACCCAATACGTTGATGATGACCACAACCTGAGCAAACCCATAGGTTTTCCTCGTTCTCACCTGTAGCAATAATGTTTCCGCATTCCTTCCCAGGACACTTAACCCATAAACCTTCGGGTGTTTCTTTCTTCTCCTTAGTAGAAGTAGTAATCCCCCCTTTTATGCGTTTAAACCAGCTCATTTTAAGTAATGAGAAATTAAGAATTAAAAATTAAGAATACCATGGCTTCGAAAACGAAATCAATTAATAATTTCTAATTGTTAATTATTGCTACGCGATGGTAATCTTCTCTTCCAAGTAAACATCTTGGATAGTGTTTAGCAATTCTACACCAACGTTCATTGGCTTTTGGAATGCTTTTCTGCCAGAAATTAATCCATGACCACCAGCGCGCTTATTGATTACTGCGGTTTCAACTGCTTCGGCCAAATCGGTTGCACCTGCAGATGCTCCACCAGAATTAATCAAGCCAATTTTACCCATGTAGCAGTTTGCAGCTTGGTAACGGCAAAGGTCAATTGGATGGTCTGAGCTCAATTTGCTGTAAACATCTGGATGTGTCTTGCCAAATCCAATAGCGTTGAAACCACCATTATTTGTAGGGAGTTTCTGTTTAATGATGTCTGCTTGAATAGTAACGCCAATATGGTTTGCTTGTGCTGTTAGGTCAGCTGCCGCATGGTAATCAACACCATCTTTTTTGAAACCAGGGTTTCTCAAGTAGCACCAAAGAACGGTTGCCATTCCTAATTCGTGTGCGTATTCAAATGCTTCTGCAACTTCTTGAATTTGACGGTCGCTTTCTTCCGAACCAAAGTAGATGGTTGCACCAACTGCTTTTGCACCCATGTTCCATGCGCTTTTGATGTCTCCGAACATGATTTGATCAAATGTATTCGGATAAGTCATCAACTCGTTATGGTTGATTTTAACGATGAATGGAATCTTGTGTGCATACTTTCTAGAGCATGAAGCTAAAGCACCGTAGGTAGAAGCAACTGCGTTGCAACCACCTTCAATAGCAAGCTTTACGATATTCTCTGGATCAAAATAGATTGGATTTGGTGCAAAACTGGCTCCTGCCGAATGCTCAATTCCTTGATCTACTGGAAGGATGGATACGTAACCTGTTCCACCTAAACGGCCATTGCCGTAAAGAGACTGCATACTTCCAAGTACTTGATTGCTGCGATTGTTATTGGCGAATACGTCTCCAACGAAATCTCGGCTAGGCAGCGTGAGCATTTCTTTTGGGATGGTTGTGCTTTTGTGATTAAGCAACGAATCTGCGTTGCTTCCAAGTAATTCTACAATCTTATCGTATGCCATTCTTCAAGTTTTTTTTGCGGTTGCGAAATTAAGAATTTATGCAATCGAGTTTGGGTTTGCGCTGAGATTGGTAGATGGCACCGCGTGAGGGATGGCAGTGGCATCCTTTTCTGAGGGACGAGGAAAAGATATAATGAACAGCCCGACCCCGATTTTTTGTCGGGGACACGCCCAGATTAAACACTTATAAAGCGTTTGGCACGCCAATTGGATTAGGCTAAGCGAACCTTTAAAAATTAGAAGCCATGAAAACTTTTACAACAACATTAGCGCTCGTTCTTACAGCTACTGTAATGATGGCGTTTCCAAGAGGATCCAAATTGACAATCGAAGTGATGGATCATAGAGCCAACACACTGGTTGTAGTTGACGGTCAGAAGTACAACGCAATGAACAACATTGTTGAGCTAAACGGATTACAACCAGGGAATTACCCTGTTAAAGTTTTGAGACCAACGCATTGGGGAGATCATGGAGTGGTTTTTAAAGGAATGATTAAAGTGCCACACCGATCTGATGTAAATGCTGTTATTAGCCGAAGAGGAATGAGCGTAAAGGCGGTACCATTGGCACACCATGGCGGTAGCTACTGGGATAACAACAATGGTCATGGAAATGGAACAACGGTTACTCCTAATGCTAACGGAAATGGTGGTTTTGTGAGCATTAACCCACAACACCAGTAGCTGAGGCACAACC
>DMRV01000122.1 GCA_003456455.1 Flavobacteriales bacterium | reverse complement strand
CCATTGCTTTCGGTTGGCTCATTAGAAGCGATGACACAATTGGCTAAAACTAATTTTGGGAACGCACTCTCTGATGTTTCCTTTCTCTGCCCGATGATTGATGCACGTAGAATGGAGGTTTACATGCAGCTTTTTGACGCAGGCCTGAACCAACTTCAGTCTGTTTCCGCAGAAATTATTGACGAGCAGAGCTTCTCTTCAGAATTAGAAAAAGGAAAAGTTGCCTTTTTTGGTGATGGCGGGGCTAAATGCAAGGAAATCATCCAACATCCGAATGCTGTTTTTCTTGATGATTTTAAAACAAGCGCAAGCGGAATGATTGCATTGGCCGAAGCTAAATTTTCTAATCAGCAGTTTGAAGACGTGGCCTATTTTGAGCCATATTACTTGAAAGACTTCGTGGCTGGAAAGCCAAAGAAAATGTTTTTATGAACCGGCTCGTTCTCTTGCTTCTTGCGATCACACTCTGTACTTGCAGCGTGGATCGCTTTCCGTATGATATTGAGGAGTTTGACGTTCCCGAGGGAGGGTACAAATGTTTGGTAATTGGGGACTGGGGTAGAAAGGGCAACGTGAATTTACGTGCCAATGCCTATGTGATGAATGAACTTGCATGTCGAATGCCAATTGATGCTGTTCTAACCACAGGCGATAATTTTTATAGCGCAGGCGTCAGCGGCACAAGCGATTCACATTGGAATCGCACTTTCGAGGATGTTTTTAATCGTGAGTGCCTCCTTCCAATATCTTGGTATCCGTCTTTAGGAAATCATGACGTTCGAGGAAACACCGGAGCACAGATAAGCTATTCAGATCAAAGCAGCCGATGGAATATGCCTTCAGCTTTTTATGACAGGTGGGTGGTTAAAGAAGATTCGGTTTCTGTGCATTTCATTGCTGTGGACACCAGCCCGTTTGTGACAACTTACCATAACGACCCAGATACGGACGACATGGATTATCATGTTTCTAATACGGATACCGCACAGGCTTTAGTTTGGCTCGATTCTGTTCTTGCTTCTGGAAATCCAGATTGGCTAGTGGTTTACGGACATCATCCGGTTTATGCAGCAGAGGGTCGGCACGGAAGTACCGAAGAGCTGATTGAAAAGTTTGTTCCGTTGTTCGACAGACATGGAGTGGATATCTATTTCTGTGGACACAACCATTCCTTGGAGCTAATCAAAACCGAAACACCAACACTTTATGTAACCTCAGGAGGAGGGTCTAATCCGCAAAGCAGCATTCAAAACTTACCGTACAACCTTTTTGGAATAGCCGAACCGGGATTCGTTCTTTCCAGTTTTGCAAAGGATAGTGTCCAAATTGATTTTATGAGCAAGAAAGGGGAACGGCTCTTCAACTACGTTGTTCAGGAAACGCCATAAACTCTGAGATTTATTTAAGGCCATCGTTTCCCATAAGAGATAATCATGGCAAATGAGTAGAAAATCAAAATGAAGACGGCTATTTTCAGGATAGCTCCAAAGACAGGTGCAACCCAGTCATATTTAGTTTTTCTCGGAAACGATTCTGTATTCGTATTATCCACAGTACTCTTCGCTTTTTTAGTCGGTGAGCTGCTACGTTTAAGAACATTAAAAAGCCTTGACCGTCTATTCCGGTCATAACTCCAATTGTTTTTATCGCTTCCCAATAAGTCACGTTTCAAGATACAAAAAAGCCGCCCATTGTTACTATGGACGGCTTTCATTTAAGGGGCGTATTAACCCTAACTCCCAATCATTTTCCGTGGGTCAACCCACTCATCATATTCTTCAGAAGTAAGGTATCCAAGAGCTAAAGCTGATTCTTTCAGCGTAGTTCCTTCTTCGTGTGCCTTTCCAGCAATTTCAGCAGCTTTGTAATAACCAATTTTGGTGTTCAATGCAGTAACCAACATTAAACTGTTGTTCACTAATTCCTGAATTCTAGGATGATTTGGCTCGATTCCAGCGGCACAGTGCTCTTCGAAAGAAACACATGCATCACCCAATAATCTTGCTGATTGAAGCACGTTGTACGCCATTACTGGTTTAAAAACATTCAATTCGTAATGTCCTTGCGTTCCAGCAATAGTAACAGCCGTGTCATTTCCCATTACTTGTGCGCAAACCATCGTTAATGCTTCGCACTGCGTTGGGTTTACTTTTCCTGGCATGATGGAAGAACCGGGCTCATTTGCAGGAATAATCAACTCACCAATTCCAGAACGTGGACCAGAAGCCATCATCCGAATGTCGTTGGCAATTTTGTTTAGAGAAACAGCCAGTTGTTTCAAAGCTCCGTGTGTTTCCACCAAGGCATCGTGAGCGGCTAGAGCTTCAAACTTGTTTTCTGCCGTTACGAAAGGAAGTCCAGAAAACTCAGCAATCTTCTTCGCAACAAGCACAGAATATCCTGGAGGCGTGTTGATTCCCGTTCCAACAGCAGTTCCGCCAAGTGCCAATTCAGAGAGGTGAGCAAGCGTATTTCTTAAAGCTTTTAAACCATGGTCTAATTGAGAAACATATCCGCTAAATTCTTGTCCAATTGTCAATGGAGTAGCATCCATCAAGTGCGTACGACCAATCTTGACGACATCCTTAAATGCGACAGATTTTGCTTTCAGTGTATCTCTAAGTTTCTCAACTCCGGGAATCGTATTCTCAATAATCAGTTTGTAGCATGCAATGTGCATTCCTGTTGGAAACGTATCGTTCGATGACTGACTCTTATTCACATCATCGTTCGGTTTCAACACCTTGTCTTTATCAGTTAGTTGTCCTCCGCTAAGCACATGAGCTCGGTTTGCAATCACCTCATTTGAGTTCATGTTGCTCTGCGTACCAGAACCCGTTTGCCAGATTACCAACGGAAATTGGTCATCGTGCTTTCCTTCAAGAATTTCATCACAAACAGCAGAAATAAGGTCACGTTTTTTCTCCTCTAAAACGCCCAGTTCACAGTTAGTATGCGCTGCAGCTTTTTTCAAATAAGCGAAGCCATAAACCACTTCTAGTGGCATACTGCCAGCAGGACCAATTTTAAAGTTGTTTCGTGAACGCTCCGTCTGTGCTCCCCAATATTTATCGGCAGGCACTTGTACCTCGCCCATTGTATCCTTTTCTATCCTGTAATCTGACATAGCAATTGATTTATCCGTTTGAATTGAGCGCAAATTTACCTTCTGAGCTATACTGAACAAGCTTCGGCTAAATATCCTCTACTTTTGCAAGAAATAATGACCCAAAACAGATGAAAAAGATTTTTACTCTACTTACATTCTTGATTGCTAATCACTTTGTAATAGCCCAATCGGTACAGAAAACGGTCATGCATGATGGTATACAGCGTGAATACCTGCTTTATGTGCCAGATATTTACGATGGAAGTACGGAGGTGCCTCTTGTGTTTAATTTGCATGGATACGGTTCTAATGCTGGGCAGCAAGAATTTTATGGAAGCTTTAATGCGATAGCAGATACTGCAAACTTCGTATTGGTTATCCCAGACGGAACAACGGACGCTTCGAACACTGCTTTTTGGAATGCTTTTGGAGTTCCAACTGAAACGGTTGATGATATCGGTTTTGTTTCTGCTTTGATTGACACAATTGCGGCAGATTATAATATTGATTTGAACCGCGTGTACAGCACAGGAATGAGCAATGGTGGATTTATGAGCTATACGCTAGCCTGCCAACTAAGCAATCGTATTGCGGCTATTGCTTCCGTTACCGGAACCATGGTGACACCAAATTTGAACGCTTGCAATGCGCAGCATCCAACGCCCGTTATGCAAATTCACGGTACAGCTGATGCTACAGTTCCCTACCTAGGAAATGCTCAAGGTTTTGTGGCTGTTGAGGCGTTGGTTGATTACTGGGTTGCGTTTAACAACTGTAATCCAACTCCTGTTGAAACGGCAGTTCCAGACATTGATCAAACTGATTTATGCACCGCAGACCGCTTTGTTTATTCTGGTGGAGATGCAGGAACTACCGTTGAACTTTACCGCGTTAACGGTGGTGCACACACATGGCCAGGCGCGTTGTTTAACATAGGGGTTACCAACCAAGATTTTTCTGCATCCGTAGAAATCTGGAGGTTCTTTAACCAGTACCGACTTAATGAGTTGGTTGGAGTTGAAGAAGCCAAAAACGAATCGTCATTTTCCGTTTATCCAAATCCATCGGAAAATGTGTTTAATCTTAAATTTGAAAAAGCGGTAAATCGTTCTATTCAAATACACAATTCAGTTGGTCAATTGGTAAAGCAGTTCAACATCAACTCAAACTCGCTGGAATTGAATTTGCAGAAGGCGGGAATGTATCTTTTGACAGTGATTTCAGATGAAGGGATTTTCACGAAGAAACTAATTGTTAAATAATTGATTTCGTTGTTCTCAGACCTGCTTTCTATTGCACACGTGTGAAAGAAATAACGCTATTTTTGCCGCACAATAATTATTATCTATTACAATGAAAAAAGGTACAGTAAAGTTTTTTAACGATTCTAAAGGTTTTGGATTCGTTATCGATGATGAAACAAAAACAGAATATTTTGTTCACGTCTCTGGATTGATTGACGAAATTCGTGAGGATGACCAAGTCGAGTTTGAACTGAAAGAAGGCCGAAAAGGTTTGAACGCAGTTAACGTGAAAGTTGTATAACAACATTCTTGTTTGAAAAACAAAAGGCTCACCATTTGGTGAGCCTTTCTTTTGGTCTAAACTTTCGTAATTCTTAAACGGAAACGCCAGCAAGTATGGATTCGAACAGAGCTTTACCGTCCAAGTTCCCAAGGTTTTCATCAGCTGCACGTTCTGGGTGTGGCATCATTCCAAATACATTTCTTCTCTTATTGGTAACGCCAGCAATGTTGCTTACCGACCCATTAGGATTGGCAGCGTCATCCAACTTTCCATTCTCATCGCAATAGCGGAAAAGCACTTGGTTGTTTGTCTGAAGCTCTGTTAGCGTTTCTGCGTCTGCATAAAAACGTCCTTCGCCATGAGCAATTGGAATTTTCATTGCTGCACCTGGCTTCATCTGATTGGTAACCAGCGAGTCTGACGTTTCGCAACGAATATTCACATTCTTACAGATGAATTTCTGAGTGTTGTTATGCAATAATGCACCAGGCAACAAACCAGCTTCGCAAAGCACTTGAAACCCGTTGCAAACGCCCAGTAAGTAACCTCCGTTGTTTGCAAATTCAATCACCTCTTTCATAATTGGAGAAAAGCGCGCAATGGCTCCAGAGCGTAAATAATCTCCGAAGGAAAAACCGCCTGGAAGCACTACAAAATCAACTCCTTGTAAGTCGTGATCTTTGTGCCAAAGCTCAACAACTTCTTGTTTCATAATATCACGGAGGACATGAATCATGTCGTGATCGCAATTAGAACCTGGAAAAATGACTACACCGAATTTCATCTCGTTTGATTTTGCTGCAAAATTAGCTCTTTCAAAGACCCTTTGCCACAATCAGAAAGGTATTTTTGAACGGATTTCAACAATAAAGCATGGATAGAAGAGAAGCAATTCGCAGAGCAATGATGGGTAGTGCAGGTTTAGCCTTGGCACCTTACGCTTCAGGAATGATACAACCCGAACAGCAACTTGACTTTACCGCTGCCGATTTTGGAGACGATTTTCTTTGGGGAGCTGCCACGGCCGCGTACCAAATAGAGGGTGCTTGGAATGTGGACGGAAAAGGGCCATCAATCTGGGATACGTTTACTCACAAACGCGGGAATGTCCAGAATAATGAGAATGGCGATGTGAGTTGCGATTTCTACCATAGCTACCCGTCAGATATTGGTTTGATAAAGCAGATGAACATGGATGTGTTCCGCTTTTCTACGGCTTGGACTCGAGTTTTGCCCAATGGAATTGGACAGGTAAATCAGAAAGGTTTGGATTTCTATCATCGAGTAATTGACTCGTGTTTAGAGCAAGGTGCGCAGCCATGGCTAACGCTTTACCACTGGGATTTGCCACAAGCGCTAGAAGACAAAGGTGGTTGGCAAAACCGAGACGTAATCAATTGGTTTGAAGAGTATGTTGACCTGATTACCAGAACATACGGAGACAAGGTGAAGAACTGGATGGTGATGAACGAACAGGCATCATTTACCATTGTGGGTTACATGCTTGGGATGCATGCCCCCGGTAAAATGTGGCCTAAGAATTTTCTTCCAACGTGCCATCATTCAACCATGTGTCAGGCAGATGGCGGAAGGATAATCCGTGCCAACGTTCCCGATGCAAATGTTGGCACCACATTCAGTTGTTCGCCCATTGACCCCGTGAACGAGAAAAAGAGACACGACAAGACTACCAGACGTTTTGATGCGCTGGTTAATCGACTCTACATCGAACCGCCCCAAGGTTTGGGTTATCCGATGGAGGATTTACCAATGCTGCGGAAAATGGAAAAATACATTTTGGATGGTGATATGAAGCGGGTGGAGTTTGATTTCGACTTTTATGGTCTTCAGAATTATTCAAGAATGGTAACAAAATCCAATGGAATTATACCGTGGATGGCTGGAAATCCAATAGCTCCAAAAAACCTGAAACCGCGCCCCGAAATCACTGAAATGAAGTGGGAGGTTCATCCCGAAGGCATCTACGATATGCTCAAGTACTTTGATAAGTATGAGAAGATTGATAAGATTATTGTTACCGAAAATGGATGTGCCTTTCCAGATGTGGTTGAGGGCGATTTCGTGCATGACAAACAACGCAAAAAGTTCTATCAGGACTATCTACGGCAAGTATTGCGCGCCAAGCGCGAAGGCGTAAATGTGGCAGGTTATTTCGCTTGGTCTTTACTCGATAATTTCGAATGGGCGGAAGGCTATCATCCACGATTTGGGTTGGTTCATGTAGATTTTGAAACTCAGAAACGAACGATAAAGGATTCAGGATTGTGGTTTCAGGAATTTCTTTCTGAGGGCTAAATCCGAACCTATTCGGCTCAATCCCGTATTTGCGTGATAAGGAACTAGGAACTTTATCGCACGGAATTGAAGAGACCTTTACTTTTTCGCCTTCTTATTAGCACATTTTTCACCTCAATTTTGAGCGTGAACGCGCAGGTTTATGACCTTGTGATTCTCGATAGCAAAAGCGGAATTGTAGGTGTTCAGGTAAACGATATTACGCAAGATGCTGAAGGGTATATCTGGGTGGCAACCAACGGTGGTGTAAGCCGCTATGACGGAAAAAACTTCGTCAATTATGTACGAAGAGATGGACTTGCAGAGAACAATTGTACGGCCATTTTTTGCGATAGTGAAAATCGTGTTTGGGTAGGACATCAAACGGGCGGGGTATCCATCATTTTCCCAGATTCCATTCAACGTATTTCTGAAGAAAATGGTCTCGCAAACAATGAAGTTCACGATATTTTCCAAGATGATAAAGACAATATCTGGGTTGCAACGTTTGGAGGCGTTTCCAAATTTGACGGAAGTACATGGGTCAGCCTAACCACGGATGACGGACTGGTAAGTAATAATACCCAAGCCATTTCGCAAGATGACCAAGGAAGCATTTGGGTAGGAACATTCGGTTCTGGACTATCGGTAATTGACGGCAAGAATACTCATCAACTTCATATGGCAAACGGGTTGGTGAACAATTATGTGACGAGCCTACATTTTACAAATGGCCACATGATGGTGGGAACCCTTGGCGGTCTTAGTATTTGGAAAGAAAATTCGTTTAAGAACACGTCCTCGATGGATGGCCTGAGCAATAGCCAAGTAAATGAGGTTGCGATAAGCCAAAACGGAGATATCTGGTTGGCTACTTACGGAGGTCTCAACCGTGTAAGGAATACAGACCTTCTTCAGCTAACGGAAGCAAACGGATTGCCAAGTAATGAGCTGCTGTCTGTCTTTATTGATATGGACGGCAATGCATGGCTCGGGACTAAAAAAGGCTTAGTTCGAGTACAGAATTTGGCATTTTCGCATTATTTCTCTTCAACCGAATTTGACGTTGATCCAAGCTTTTTCTATCGAGATAGCAAGGGAAAACTATGGGCCGCTAATGAGGCTGGCGGAGTACTTGAGTTTGATGGCGAGAGCTTCGTAAAAGCGTTCGATGACCCAGATATTAATGATCGCCAAATAAGTTCAATTGCGGAAGATGGAGACGGCAATCTTTGGTTTGGCACCATGGATTTTGGCGGACTGTTCCAATTTGATGGAGAGAAGCTTTACATCTATTCGGATGAATTCGGAATGGCTGACAACAACATAAATTGTTTGTTGCAAGACTCGGAGGGCAATCTGCTAATCGGTACGCCAAATGGGTTAAGTGAGTATGATGGAAGCGGCTTCAGAGTCATTTTTGTTTCCGATGATGTGGATTCCCAGCATATCACTTCAATGGAGCTTGCAGATGATGGAACCGTGTATCTCGGAACGGTTACGGGGAACGTTTTCCTACTCAAGGATGGAAATGTTGATGGGGAAATTGAGGTTGATTCTGAATCTCCTATCACGGATTTTGCCATAGGGCAAATGGGTTTGGCTATTGCTACTCAGTCGGATGGTTTTTTCCTGTTTAAAGATGGTGTAGCTAACGCGATTGAAGCTGATAATGGGCTTCATAGTTCTTCTGCTCGCTCCGTTGCTTTTCAAGGGTCTGACCTTTTCTTGGGAAGCACAAATGGGCTTCATAGACTATCAATAACAGGAGATTCTGTAAAGGTTGTCGAGTTTGATAGTGGAGATGGTTTTCTAGGTTCTGCATGCAAACGAGGCGTAATGCTGTCGGAAAAAAATGCGCTGTGGATTGGAACGAGTAAAGGAATTGTCAGATATGTTCCATCCGAGGAATTGCCGACTCTAGAAAAGCCGAGATTATTGCTCACTAATCTGCAATTGTTCTTCAAAGAAACGGATTGGTTGTCCATGGATTATGAAGTTTCTGCTAGTGGTTTACCTCAAAATTTGAAACTCGAC
>DMRV01000419.1 GCA_003456455.1 Flavobacteriales bacterium | reverse complement strand
CATAGAAAACAGGAAAGGTCCGGCAGAGATTATTGCAATGGGGCATTCCAAAGACTTAGTAAATCGCATTTTGCGCTTGGTGAATTTGAACGAATACAAAAGACATCAAACCCCACCTATACTAAGAGTGAGCAAAAAGGCGTTCGGCATGGGCCGAAGAGTACCAATTGTGGGTAAATATCTTTGCTAAAGAAGTAATTGTTATGAAAAATTTGATTGCGGTATTGTTGGTAGTAATGGTAAGCACAGGATGCGCCACTAAGGATGAAAAGGCACGTAAAAACATTGCTCAATCGTGGCGTATTTCTAAGGTTTTTCAGAACGAAAATGATGTTACTGTCACGTATCTAGATACTAGACTAGAGTATCGATTATCTCTTAGTAATAATGGAACATTTACAGAAAGCTATCGCCCCTTTAGTGGAAGTAACCTGATAAATATTTCTGGCTCTTGGGTGTTTTCTGATGGTATCAATAAGGTCACACTTACAGATGGTAATCAGACTCGTATCTACCAGATAGATGAGCTGAGCGAAGATAATTTCAATATCACAGATCTTGGTTCTACCAATAATCTAGAGATTTTGTTTGTATTAGATTAAAGACTTTTCGCGACTGTAGCGATTAGTTCTTAGTCAATGGTCCAAGTACTTTTACCTCTAAGCAATTCATTCAAATCTCCCCTTCCGAATTTTACTTTTGCTGTTTCTACTTGGTCAATAAGCAGGTCTTCGTAGCATGCTCTTTCTTCTGTGTGGAATATTCCGAACGGACGCGGAAAGTTTCCTTCCAACGATGGGTCTTGGTAGAAACGCACTAGGATGTTTGCTTTGCCTCGGTCGTTTTCGTCATGAATCCAAAGCTCATCTTCGCTCACAGAATCCATACTTACTATAACGGGTGTAAAGCCATCCAGCTTAATACCGAATTCTTTATTTGCGCCATATACTAATGGCTGACCATGCTCTACAAATAAGGTCTGTTCGCCTTTAGTTGCTTTGTCTGTCATACCGAAAAAAGCACCGTCATTGAACACGTTACAGTTCTGATAAATCTCTACCATTGATGTGCCCTTGTGTGCGTTTGCACGAGATAGGATTGTTCTCAAGTGGATCGGGTCTCGGTCCATTGTTCTAGCATAGAATGTAGAATCGGCACCAATACATAAAGCCGCAGGATTGAAGGGGTGATCTAACGAACCCATCGGGCTAGATTTCGTGTTTTTTCCTTCCTCAGAAGTTGGCGAATATTGTCCTTTCGTTAAACCATAAATCTGGTTATTGAAAAGAAGGATGTTGATGTCGAAGTTCCTTCTCAGCATATGAATCAAGTGATTTCCGCCAATAGAAAGTGCATCACCATCACCCGTAATCATCCAAACACTTAGGTCTGGATTGGTGATTTTTAAACCACTTACAACAGCCGGTGCACGGCCGTGAATACTGTGCATTCCGTACGTGTTCATATAATATGGAAAACGGCTACTGCAACCAATTCCCGATACAAAAACCACGTCTTCTCGCTTTACGCCAAGTTCTGGAATTACTTTCTGAACTTGTTTCAGGATAGAGTAGTCGCCACAACCTGGACACCATCTTACTTCCTGATCCGTTTCAAAATCTTTGGCGGTTAATGCGCCATCTAATACTTCTGCCATGTCTATTTAAGTATTTCCAGAACCTTGTCCTTAATCTCATTCTTGCTGAAAGGAATTCCCTTCACCTTATTTAGTGCTATCGTTGGAATGAGGAACTTACTTCTGATCATCATGTCCAACTGCCCCATATTCATTTCGGGAACAAGAACAGTATCGAAACTTCTCAAAACGGCCTCAATATTCTTTGGGAACGGAAAGAGGTAACGGATTTGCGCGTGAGAAACCGAATGTCCTTCCGCAATAAGTTCTTTCGTAGCTGCTTTAATTGCTCCAAAGGTTGAACCCCAACCAAGTATCAACACCTTTCCTTTTTCCTCTCCTAATTCAATATCCTGAAGCGGAATGTTGTTGGAGATGTTGGCAATCTTCTTTGCCCGTGTATCTACCATGTGTTGGTGATTGTCTGGGTCGTAGCTAATATTTCCAGTACCATCTTCCTTCTCAATTCCACCAACACGATGCTCCAAGCCGAGCGTTCCAGGAATAGCCCATTTACGCACAAGGTTTTCATCTCGTACATAAGGACGATAATTTTCATTTTCGCCAGGAGCGTCATTTGAAGTAGCAAAGTTTGCTTTGAAAGCAGGCAATTCATCTGAATTTGGAAAACGCCAAGGTTCTGCTCCATTTGCTAAATATCCGTCTGAAAGGAAGAAAACTGGCGTCATGTGCTCCACGGCTAATCTGCAAGCTTCGAAAGCCATTTTAAAACAATCGGCAGGAGTTGCAGCCGCAACTATGGCCACAGGTGCTTCTCCATTTCGGCCATAAACAGCTTGCAAAAGGTCGGCTTGTTCTGTTTTAGTCGGAAGTCCGGTAGATGGACCGCCACGTTGAACATTCACAATTACCAGGGGAAGTTCTAGCATTAAGGCTAAACCAATGGCTTCGCCTTTCAGTGCGATTCCGGGTCCGCTTGAAGCAGTGATTCCTAAAGCGCCACCAAATGAAGCACCAATTGCAGAAGCAACTGCTGCAATTTCATCTTCTGCTTGAAATGTTTTTACACCGAAATTCTTGTGTTTGGCAAGTTCGTGTAGTATGTCTGAAGCGGGCGTGATAGGATAGGAGCCGTAAAAAAGGTCCAATCCCGAACGTTGGGTTGCTGCAACCAATCCCATGGCCGCTGCTTGGTTACCCATAATATTTCGATACGTGCCTTTGGGCATCTTCGCCTTGCCAACGCTGAATCGAGTGGTAGCTGTTTCTGTAGTGTCGCCAAAGTTGTACCCAGCCTTCAGTACTTTACTGTTGGCATCAATGATTTCCGGTTTTTTCTTGAATTTTTCTGAAAGGTATTTCAGAGTTGGCTCTAATGTTCTGTCGAACATCCAAAGTACGTATCCAAGCACGAACATGTTCTTAGTTCGGTCAATGTCTTTGTTTCCAAGTCCGCTGTCTTTCAAGCATTCTTTTGTCAGTTTAGTGACTTCAATTTTATAAACGTTGTAGTCATTCAACGAATCGTCATCCAGCGCGCTTACTCCACTCTCGACCTTGGCCAAGCGGAGGTTCTTTGCATCAAAACCATCGGTATTAGCGATAATGATTCCGCCTTTTTTTAGGGTTTTAATGTTGGCTTTGAGCGCTGCTGCGTTCATTACCACCAATGCATCGCATTCATCACCCGGAGTGAATATTTCGATGCTTCCAAAGTGTACCTGAAAGCCAGAAACACCAGCCAATGTGCCGAGTGGGGCGCGAATCTCCGCAGGGAAATTCGGGAATGTGCTAAGGTCGTTTCCGAAGAGCGCGTTTGTGTCTGTAAACTGTGTTCCCGTGAGCTGGATTCCATCCCCGGAATCACCTGCAAACAGGATAGTTATCTCGTTAGTCTTTTCTAATGTAGCGGACATGCTTCGTTTTGTGGACGGCAAAGGTAATTGCCGGGGTTGGTATGACCAACTAGGTTTTCAAAACCTCGGAGGTCTTTGTCTTATCGTTTAAGTGGTAAGTGCTTCAACTGATTTTATTTGAGGCACAGAGCGTTTTACGGCTTCTTCAACGCCTGCTTTCAGGGTCATTTCGCTCATGTTACAGGTTTTGCAAGAACCGAGCAACCGCAACTGAACAACCATTTCATCGGTGATGTTCACCAGTTCCATATCTCCACCATCGGCAGCAAGAAATGGACGCATGGTTTCCAACGCACCCTCAACCTTATCTCTTAATTCCTTGTCCATTCCGTTCAATTATTGTGTGGTAATCTCTACTCGTTTGGTGACTTCTCGAGACTCGTTGCGTTTTTCAACCTCTTGATGCACGGCAGAAGCTAGGTCTTTGAAAATCTTAGCAACTGGAGTGGTATCCTGAAGTAGAGCCGGCCTTCCGGCATCTCCCGCTTCACGCACTGATTGTACCAACGGAATTTGCCCGAGTAAA
>DMRV01000286.1 GCA_003456455.1 Flavobacteriales bacterium | reverse complement strand
ACTAGTTGCTGAAAAGTCATTTGCGGGTATTAATGTTCGCAGCTATTCTTTTGTTGTTGCACTTGATACGTTGAAGGAAGAGGTTCTGAGTTTTGACGAGGAAAAAGCGGGGGCAGAAACAGTTTCTTCTGAATCTGAATTTTCAAAAGCTATTATGTTCCCACTTTCTGAGGCACGAACGAATCATAATTTGAGAGTAACGGCTTCCGTGGACTTGAGTGCTACTGAAAGTATGGAAGGTGTTGCATTTGTGGTTTCTACCGAAAAAAACGGTTTAAAGCACGATTACCGGTCTGTGAATGTTCTGGCGTCAGGCAATTCTAATGAGTTTTTAACTTTTACTGAACAGTTCAATTTGCGCCAATTTTAGAACGATTGGGAAATCAAAGTATATGTTTGGAACCCTCGGGGTAGACAGTTTCAAATCGATAATTTGAAACTTATAGTTGAGAATTAGGCTGCCTCGCTAGTCGCTAGGTTTTTGGCATTTCTCGTCTGGTTCAGCTCCGCAAAAGCTGCAAGACTTACCTTCTTCGTTAAGGAAGGGGCTATTGCTGGCACAAGTACCTGCAAACTCACCATCTTTCTGTACAAGAAGTTTAATTCCGATTCCTGCAAATCCAATTCCAAGTAAAAGTATTGATGCAACTACAACTGCCATGTTTATTCTGTTTAAGCGGTTACTGACGTAACGTCTTGAAAAAGCGTTTGTTCTCTATCTGGCCCAACAGATACGACTGAAATTGGCACTCCAGTCGCTTCTTCGATAAAAGAGATGTACTCCTGTAATTCAATAGGAAGGTTATCTCCATTTGCAAGACCAGTCAAGTCAGTTTTCCAGCCTTTCATTTCTATGTAAACAGGTTCAACGGTCTCTGTCAAATCAAATGGCATTTGATCGGTCAATTCACCGTTTACCTTATAAGCAGTACAAACCTTAATCGTATCAAACGTATCCAAGACATCTGTCTTCATCATGTTCAATTCCGTGACGCCATTAATCATAATGGCATACTTCAAAGCAGGAAGGTCTAACCATCCGCACCGTCTTCTACGTCCAGTGGTAGAACCGTACTCATGACCGATATCGCAGAGTTTTTCACCTGCATCGTCAAAGAGTTCGGTTGGGAAAGGACCTGAACCCACACGCGTGCAATACGCCTTGAAGATTCCAATTACGTTTCCAATTCTGTTTGGGGCAACTCCGAGTCCAGTACATGCACCAGCGCAAACGGTGTTTGATGATGTGACAAAAGGATATGACCCAAAGTCAATGTCAAGTAACGAACCTTGAGCTCCTTCTGCTAGTATTGGTTCTCCATCAACCAGCCTCTTGTTGATGTATTGCTCACTATCAATTAGTTCGAAACGCTTGAGTGTTTCCATGCTTTCAAACCACTCAGCTTCCATTTCAGCGGAAACACCTTCAGCCCCAAATTGAGCAAGCATTTGTTGATGCTTCTCTTTTAGGAAATTGTATTTCTCCTTGAATTTATCAGTTAGAAAATCACCCACACGTAAACCATTTCGGCCTGTTTTATCCATGTAAGTCGGACCAATTCCTTTAAGTGTACTGCCAATTTTACTGTTTCCTTTTGCAGCTTCAGAAGCAGCATCAAGCAAACGGTGAGTTGGAAGGATTAAGTGGGCCTTTTTGGAGATTTTCAACGTAGCTGAAACATCCACGTTTAAATTGTCCAAAGCCGAAATTTCCCGCTTGAAAATAATCGGGTCAATGACAACACCATTTCCTACAACATTCACCGCATTCTTGCGGAAAATCCCAGATGGAATTGTGTGCAAAACATGTTTGATTCCTTCAAATTCCAACGTATGTCCAGCATTTGGACCGCCTTGAAACCGTGCAATAACGTTGTACTTTGGAGTAAGTACATCAACAATTTTTCCCTTTCCCTCGTCTCCCCATTGGAGTCCTAAGAGTACATCTACTTTCTTCAAAGTAATTGGCTTATAGTTAGAAGTTTTCGGTTGCTTCTGCTACCGAATGATAGATTTTAAAAATCGAGTCTAGTTTAGTCATCACCATTAGCTTTTTCACTTTTGGTGAGATGCCGCCAATAACCAATTCACCACCAGAATTCCGAGCAGAGGTAAACATTCCTATGAGGAGATTCAGACCAGTACTATTAACGTATTCAAGGTCTTCTAGGCTCATCAAATAACGGTTTGTCCCACTCTCGATAAGTGATTCAAACTCTTTAATAAGATCGTCAGCCTGAGATTTTTCAATCAATCTACCCGAAAGGGTAATCAACTTAGCGTCTCCGTGGTCGGCAATTTTGTATTCCATTGGTGGTCAGTTGGTTTGATTCGTACGGTCGCACTTGCCACCACTAGCAAGCTTTTTACAGCTACCGTAAAAATTCAGTGAATGGTTTGTAATGTTGAAGTCTAGAATTTCTCCAGCAGTATTTTGGATTTGCTGAATACGCGGGTCGCAGAATTCAAATACTTTTCCGCAGTCTTGACAAATTAAATGA
>DMRV01000242.1:2526-4442 GCA_003456455.1 Flavobacteriales bacterium | reverse complement strand
TTTTGTTCTATGGAAGTTTGGGGTTCTAGCGCGCTCTGCGGAAGGAATGAACTGATGTGGTCCTCGCCCGTGGTGACACATTATGGTTGGCAGACTTACAATGTGAGTATTACTCCTACTTCCAACTGGACACATATTTATTTCATCTGCAGCTGCGGTCCATTGGGGTACATTCTTCTCGACAACATTACTCCTCTTCAAGCCAACAATCCGAACGTATTCATTACAAGCCATGTGGATGGGGATGCTGAAACGTGTGGCTTTAATCTTGCTGGAAATATTAATAATGCCATTATCGATTCCGTCATCCTAACAGGAAATTTCCAAGGGTCACCGCTTCCAGCAACGTTAGTTGGATTAGACTGGTCGGCTCCTTTAACCTTTAATGGGCCTGGTAACCAGACAGTTATTGCCACCGCCTATTATACCGACCAACAATTACAAGAAACTTGCGTTTCAACACACGTTGATTTGGTTATCAACTCACCTGCTTCCTACTTTACATTCGTCAATCAATGTGATGAAACCGGAATCCCGTTCACAGATGCGTCCGTGCCATTCGGAGCAAGTACAATTTCCAACTGGGACTGGGATTTTGGAGATGGAAACACATCTACGCAGCAGAACCCGACACATCTGTACGCTAGTTCAGGAACGTATACTGTAAGTCTGGAGATAACTTCTTCGGATGGCTGTTCGGTAACCTCCAACCAGGACATAACCGTATTCGAAAATCCAGTAGCCGATTTCACTTTCAATGAGGCCTGTGAAGGCGAAATTACCAACTTTACAGACGTTTCCTCCATAGGAGTAGGAACCGTTAATTCTTGGGCATGGACTTTTGACGATGGTAATACATCGGCTATCCAGGATCCAACAAACTCCTACACTACACTGGGAGTTTATGATGTTCAATTGACTGTAACAACAACGGACGGCTGCACCAACAGTATTAACCAAAACGTTGGCATGTATCCGCTTCCAGTGGCAGATTTCACGTTTTCTGATGGTTGCTTGAATACACCTTCGCAATTCACCGATGTCTCTGCAGTTATTAGCGGTGGGGTTACTGCGTGGGATTGGACATTTGGTGATGGAGCAACTGCGACTAGCCAAAATCCAGCGAATACTTATGTTGCTGACGGCACCTTTGACATAACACTTACAGCTACCACCGACCATGCATGTACTGATGCCGTTACTCAAACTATCACCGTTCATCCATTACCCGTGGCGGATTTCACCAACACCACGGTATGTGCTCAGATTGAAATGGATTATACCGATGCATCTGTAGTCACATCTGGAACAATTGCAAATTGGCAATGGTATTTTGGTGATGGCATTACAGATGTCGCACAAAACCCATCACATGATTTTACAACTGGTGGTACTTATTCCTCATCACTTGTGGTAACGACTGCTTTGGGTTGTGAAGATTCAATTGCAATTGATGTAATAGCCTACCCGAAACCTGATGCAGAGTTTGCAGCTACTGATGCTTGCCTGAATGAAGAAAACATTTTCATTGATCAGTCTACCGTAACGGGTTCAAATGTGAATAGTTGGGAGTGGGATTTCGGAGACGTATCTGGAACATCAGCAGTTCAGAATCCGACTTACATGTTTGGAACCAGCGGTCTGTTCACCGTTGAACTGATTTCTACAACTGTCGATGGTTGTCTGGATACTATCGAGCATGATGTACACGTATTTGACCTTCCTGTTGCAGATTTCACGTTTACCAACATCTGTGAGGATGATTCAGTTCAATTCTCAGACGTTTCAACCATTCCTTCAGGAGCGATTACCGACTGGGAATGGGATTTCGGAAACGGTAACGCATCAACATTACAGTTGGTACCACACCAAATCTATCCTGTGGATGCGTTTTATCCTGTTTCATTGATTGTTTC
>DMRV01000242.1:0-2496 GCA_003456455.1 Flavobacteriales bacterium | reverse complement strand
GTTTGATAGCGTTTGCTTTCCATTAGAAAATCAATTTACAGACCTATCTGACCCGAATGGTGTATATGACATTACAACGTGGCAATGGGCATTTAGTGACGGACAAACAAGTTCATTTCAAAACCCAAGCATGGATTTCTTCATGCCCGGGACGTTCTCAGGAGACTTACAGATAACCAATGGTGTAGGTTGTAAAAGTTCGTATTCGGATGGGGATGCTGTGGTACATCCACTTCCTGTAGCTGAGTTTCCAATCGATATGGCTACTTGTATAGAAGACACGATTTTCTTCACGGACGAATCAACCATTTCACCCATTACCGATGATGTGATTAATCAATGGCTTTGGATATTAGATGATGGCAACTCACTTGCTGCACAGAATGGATTTCACATCTACGGTACGCACAACCTATATGATGTGAACCTTACCGTAACCACCAATAATAACTGTGTGGATGATGTGAGCCATGTGGTCGAAATCTATCCACTGCCAAGTGTAGACTTTATTGCAATCCCACCTCAGGGCTGCGCTCCTTTGAATGTTCAGTTTCAAGACCAGACAACTATTCCAAATCCGTATGTGCTTTCAAGTTGGGATTGGTACCTAGGCAATGATTCTACTACTTCTAACGCACCTTCACCGTTTGTGACTTACGACCCTGAACTCGAACCATTAGATATTGAGCAGTACAATATTGGTCTCACGGTAACATCTACCAACGGTTGTATTTCAGAGATTCTCAAACCCAACTACGTTACGGTTTATCCAAAGCCAATTGCGGAGTTCTCAGTTAATTCCGAAGTTCAGAACATCATCAAACCACAGTTTGAATTCACCGATTTATCTACGGAAAACGTTACGCTCTGGGATTGGAGTTTTGGAGATGGAACTTATGCATCGGCACAGGACCCAACACATGATTATCAGGCCGTTGGCACTTACCCTGTTGGACTTATCGTAGAAACTCAGTTCGGTTGCAAAGACACTGTTAGTTTAGAAGTGAAAGTTGAACCAGTTTTCACCTTCTACATCCCCAATTCGTTCACGCCTGATGCGGACGCGATAAATGACGAGTTCTTCGGTCAGGGAGAAGGTTATGATTTCTATTCATTTGTAGTCTACGACCGCTGGGGAGAAAAAATCTTCGAATCAAATAACGACCAGTTCCATTGGGACGGAACTTTTAAAGGAAGACAAGTTCAAATGGGAACATATTCGTACCGTTTCTATGTAATAGATTGGCAAGGTCACGACCACGAGTATGTTGGTCACGTGACCCTTCACAGATAACTTAAAACTTATCTCCTCCTTCACTTTTCTGCATAACCTTCACCAATTTTCCGCTCGAGTATTTCGCACGGTAAGTGATGTTACCATCCATATCCCAGTACGTATTAACGCCATTTAATCTACCCTGGTAATAATTAATATTAAACCACTTGGCTCCGTGTTCGTACCAAGCCTGAGAAAGTCCTTGGAGTTTTCCATTAGCGTAAACCAACTCCTGAAACTTGAAGCCATTAGAGTAAAAGAGTTTCCATAATCCATCTTTCTCTCCCTTTATGTAATCTCCATCAGCTCTCAATTCGCCAGTTTCGTGCCATTCAATACTATGACCGTCTTCTAAGTCATCCGCATACGACTTGTCATATTGCTTATTACCATTCGGATACCAAAGCAACGCTTTGCCATCCTTTTTTCCGTTCTTATACGTTACATCAAACTTAGGTTTGCCTTCTTTAAAGTAGCCCAACCACTTACCGTGCATTTCTCCTTCAACAAACTCACCCGTTTCCTTCATTTGACCATTCTTATACCATGAAGTCCAAACACCTGTTTCCTTATCGTTGGCAAACGCGCCTGTACTGAATGGTTCGCCAGTTTCATACGCTCGCTCCCAAGCTCCCGATTTTGCCCCATCTGAGAAACCACCACTCTTCCACTTTGTGCCTTCCAACTCGTAGTTGTAAATCCACTGCCCATCTAATTTGTCATTCTTGAATTGCCCCTTACTACCAAGAGTTCCGCTCTCATAAAAAAACTGCCATTCTCCATTGCGTTTATCCAATGCGAATGGACCTTCCATTTCAACATTTCCATTCTCGTAATACCAAGAAAACTTGCCTTCCTTCTTCCCGTCTTGAAAATTTCCAGACATACTTAACTGTCCATTCAAGTGCCACTGTTCCTCTTTGCCTTGTTGTTTTCCACCCATGTAATTCACCTTGCGTTTGGCTTGTCCCGTTTTGTAGAAATGCTCCCACAAACCGTTCTTATTACCATCTTTAAGCGAACCTTGAAACTCTACCTTTCCATCAGGAAAATAACTCGCGTTTTTTCCGTTTTCGATTTCTTGGTCGCTCATTAACTGACCATCACGGTACCAGCATTTCCAACGACCTACTTTCTCGTTGTTTTTGTACTTGCCCTCACAAAAAGGTTTTCCATCATCGTAAAAGCTTTTCCAAACACCCTGCTTCAGACTATCGGCT
>DMRV01000377.1 GCA_003456455.1 Flavobacteriales bacterium | reverse complement strand
GAAATCCGCCACGGGTAATGGATGAACGGTGATAGTTTGAGTAACGGCATCAGTACATGCATGGTCGGTGGTAGCTGTAAGTGTTATGTCAAAGGTGCCGTCAGCAACATAAGTATTCGCTGGATTTTGGCTATTCGCTATTGCTCCATTGCCAAATGTCCAATCCCAGCCAGTAACTGCACCTGTGCTAACAGCAGAGGCATCGGTGAATTGCGAAGATGTATTCAAGCAACCATCAGAAAACGTGAAATCGGCTACTGGTAGGGGATACATGCCTACGTCTTGGTTGACGCTGTTGGTACAGCCGTCTGTAGTTGTAACTGTTAATTGTACATCATAAACTCCCAGTGTAGCGTAGGAGTTTGTTGGATCCTGGATAGCCGATGTATTACCATCGTCAAAAGTCCATGCCCAAGAATTAACGGTTCCTACTCCTATGGAGGAAACGTCTGTGAAGTTTGTGATGTCACCCTCGCATGCTTCATTGAAGGTAAAATCCGCTACGGGATTTTCAAATACAGTTATATCCTGACTGGAAGTGACCGAGCATCCATCCGAAGAGGTTATCTCCAGACTTACGGTGTACGTTCCGGAGGTAGCATACAGATGTGTCGGATTCTGCTGCGTAGATGTGTTTCCATCTCCAAAATCCCAATCCCAGTTGGAAATTATACTTGCTCCGAATGGGACGGATGCATCTGTGAACGGGATTCCGGTTCCATCACATTGATTGACGAATGTAAAGTTGGAAGCAGGCGAATTGATAACCAAATCAACATGAGTGGAAACACAGGTTTCCTGTGATTGCTGATCGGTATAATAGGCGGTGGCAATAACGGTTTGGTTTCCAGGACCATTGAAGGTTAACGGAGCCGACCAATCTAATCCAACTAACGTTGCTGGAAGCGGTGACCCTTGGAAATTTCCTGTTAGGATGACGGAATCGATAATGGCATTATTAATATTTCCAGCAAGATTAAAGCCACACGTTTCAGCATCCCCATCAACATGACTTGTAATGAATACGTTCGGGTTGTTTGCTTGTAAAGGAGTGATGTTATCGAGTAGAATATATCCTAAAGGGCCACAGTTGCAGATAAAGTATATGTGAGTCCAATTGGAGGTTGGCGTAATACTCACATTGTAAGTCTGCCAACCATAATGTGTCACCACGGGCGAGGACCACATCAGTTCATTCCTTCCGCAGAGCGCGCTAGAACCCCAAACTTCCATAGAACAAAAGGAATTTGGATTAATTCCACCTCCAGCAGCAGGAGTTGCAGATAAGTCTATGGTAAAATCGTACTGCACACCAGCCTGCATGCTTCCGCTCAATGCCTGAGAGGCACCTTCTTGCCAACTAGCACTTCCGTAAACGAAACCCACATAAGAGTTTCCTTGCGAAGGTGGTTGGGTTACTCCCCATTGTCCAGGTTGCGTATCAGGTGTAATACCGCAAGTGCTCCAAGGTGCTGGCGTAATATGCTGTCCTGGTGGGCCTTCAAAACCAGGGTTGATTACCTCAAGAGGAATAAGCTCGTTGCATTGCGAAAACGCATTTCCGACAAAGAGTGTCAGCAAGGGCAATATGAGCAGGGGTAGAGCTCGAAGCATGACGCGCAGACTTCCATTTAAGTAGGTCAGCAAGTCGAAGTTAAAGATTCTACTTTCCCTCCGATACGTTAACCATCAATTGATAAACAACTTATGAACGCGTGTAAAGGCGATAGGATGCTTATTAACGGTCTGAAAGCTTTAGAATTTGACTAGCCCGTACTCCTTTGTCGGTGTTAATTACAGAACAGCATTCATTCACAGAATCGTGCTGAAACATGAGAATGTAATCTTTGGCAGCAGCTTCGTTTAGGAATTTCTCCTTTTCGTCTAAGGTTAGCAATGGGCGAGTATCATGCCCCCATCACAAACGGAATAGGGAAATGGCCGACAGACGGGAGTAAATTGAAAAATACTCAAGCTATTGCGGAGAATGATTGCGAATACTCGACTATTTTAGCATTTATGAATAAAAATTGGTGCGTCATTAGCCCAGTATATAATGATTGGGATTGTGCTGAGAGGCTGGTCTTAAACTTAAATAGCCTGGATGCAGACGCAAATGCGCCATCCATTTTCTTTTTAAACGATGGGTCTTCACAAGAGCCCCCCGATTCTTTAACTTCTGCTTTAAATGGGGGAGGCATTATACAACTAACGCGAAACTTAGGACATCAAAAGGCTATTTCTATTGGATTGGCGTATGTAAAAGAGTGCGAGAAATTTGATTATGTTGTAGTAATGGATTCTGACGGAGAAGATAGGCCAGCTGATATTGAAATTCTTGTTGCAAAATCAAAAAACCACACAGGTAGCGTCATTTTTGCCCATCGAAAACGCAGGCACGAAGGGGTCTTGTTTAAGACTCTGTACTACATATACCGTCTTTTGTTTCAGGTTTTAACAGGACAATCCATAGCTTTTGGCAATTTCTGTCTCATTCCCGCTAAACAGCTTAATAAAGTTGTGCATGTATCAGAAATATGGAATCATTTTAGTGGTGGAATCATTCGGTCTAGAATTCCTTACTGCACAGTTCCCGTTGACCGAGGAATTAGATATTTCGGTACATCAAAAATGAACTTTACAGCATTGATTATTCATGGAATTAGCTCAATTACCGTTCATTTAGATGTAGTTGCAGTACGGTTATTAATGGCTTCAGCCTTTGTAGTTGTTTTTATGCTAATGGGATTTGTTGCCACACTTGTGCTACCACAATTTCAAATTGGTGATGACTTCGGACTAGTAATTGGCCTAATCAGTGTATTAATGTCCTTAGTGGTTATAATCCTTTTTATAGCACTTTCGCTCACGTTTAATGTGCTTTTTTATCGTATTCAAAAGCCCTTTATCCCATTGCTTGAGTATCGGAAATTCGTAGTTGAAACGAGTAGGCCTGATGCTTAGTAATATCGTGCTTCTTATCAATAACTAATTTTTATTCAGTTTGAAGTCCATTCTAATACGATTTCTATTGTTTTGCACACTTGTTAGTGTTGGGTTGTTGCTAGTCGGCAATTTTGGAATGATGATAGACGATGATACATCCCGTGCCAACGGTCTTGTAAACGCCAAATATGTGCTTGAATTTTTCAAAGTAGATGTTGAAAACGTTACACTATTAAAAGATATTGAGCCGCTGTATGAATGGAAAGATCGTGATTATGGGGCAGTATTAGAGTTGGTAACCGTAGCGTTTGAATTTGCTTTGAACTTAGAAAGTATTCAGGACGTTTATATGATGCGACATATAACGGTATTTATATTGTTCTGCATCTCTGCAATATTCTTTGGCGAAATTTTTAATTTACGTTACAAAAGCCATAGCATCTACGTGCTAGCGGTAATACTGTATTTCACTTCGCCACGAATTTTTGGAAGCGCATTTTTTAATAGCAAAGATCTTGGATGCTTGGCTTTGACCACTATTTCAGTTTCATTACTGTATATCTACGCTCAAAAGAAACAGTTGTGGGCTCTTGTTTTTTCAGCCGTAATTGTGGCAATGGCCATTAATACAAGAATAATTATTGCATTAGTACCAATGGTTTTTGTGATAATCTGTTTTACCAATTTCTTCATGAGTAAATCTTGGGAAAATCTAAGAGTTATTTTTGTATACAGCACATTCTCCATTCTGTTCTATTACCTTTTTACTCCATATCTATGGGAGTCTCCAATAGAAAACACGCTAAGTACAATTGGAAACATGAGTAAGTTTCATCGCTGGGCTGGCGAGACATATTTTATGGGACAATGGTACAGGGGAGGTGAAACTCCGTGGTCGTTTTTACCGGTATGGATTGGGATAACCCAAGACTGGCCAATGCTATTGGGGTTAACTCTTGGACTTAGCATGCCTATTATTGGTTGGAGGTCTAATTGGGTAGGAAACTATATAAAACAGGACTTTATTCTTCTTGGGCTCGGTTTAATTCCACTGTTAATTGTTTTGGCTCTTAACTCTGTTGTTTACAACGATTGGAGACAGTTCTATTTTGCTCATTTGCCGCTGTGTTTTCTATCCGTTCAAGGGTACGTATTCCTCATTAAATTTAGCTTTCTGAAGATTAAACACATAAGTTTTCTGGTTGTGACTGCGGTACTAGCCTTATCTGTCAATACTCTAATCAGATTTCACCCATATCAATATTGTTTCTTTAATCCACTTGTTAAAGCTCCACATTTGCTGTTTGAGGTTGATCATTACCGAATGTCGTACAAGCAAGCGACAGAATCTTTAATTGACAAGTTTCCTACCCAAGACTATCACCGTGTTTATTTTCATGAATTAAGAGGAGTAGAAAATGGATTTAGTAAAGAAGCACTCAAACTTGTGAAAAGCTGGGAACCAATGGACTCTTCCGATTTTGTAATAACAAACAACAAGTATCATCAAGGCTTATATGATGGACTTTTACTTGTTGATGAGACTTGGGTTGGTAATGTTTTAATAAACCAGACCTATAAGGTTCAGGAATAATTCAAAAATCCACTTATTCATGGAAAATCACTACATCGGTACTGAACTTGAATTGTTTCAACAGGCAACTAACTGGAAGCAATATTGGATGCAAGCTATCTCACCGTATATCGGTGTTAACTTGTTAGAAGTTGGGGCGGGAATAGGTGCCAATACAGGAATTTTGCTTTCCAAATTCGATTTTATCGAAACCATTAAATGCGTAGAACCAGACCCTCTTCTTTCCACCCAAATTCAGAATAATATTTCTGAAAACCTGAGGCCTAAGTGTTCTGTGCATACAGGTTTTTCTTCAGAAATCGAACCAACTGAATTGTTTGACACTATTCTTTACATAGATGTAATTGAGCACATAGAAAATGACCGTTTAGAATTAGAAAACGTTAAAAATCTCTTGAAACCAAACGGACACTTAATTGTACTTGTGCCAGCGTATCAATATTTGTTTAGCGAATTCGATAAAGCAATCGGCCATTACAGAAGATACAATAAATCAATGCTTCGATTTTCTGCGCAGACAGAGTTAGTAGAGAAACGAATGTTCTATTTAGATTCCGTTGGGTTCTTTGCTTCGCTTATGAATAAGCACTTGCTAAACCAAAAACACCCAACAAAAGATCAGATTTTGTTATGGGATAAGGTAATGGTACCCTCATCTAAAATCTTTGATACACTTATCGGTAGGTCATTTGGAAAATCACTTATTGGTATCTGGCAACGGCCTTTCTGATAACTCCAGATTTGTTTGCTTAAAGTGATTTTACGCTCTAGCCTGTATGTAATCGAACAGGCTGCAACGCAATCTGCAAACTCAGATTATAAAACAAGTCAAGTTTTAGTTGCTACAAATCACTCAATTTCAATAGCTTATCAGCCCTCGCGTCCTTATCTATATTTATTACGGTACAGCATTCATTTACAGCGTCATGCTGAAACATGAGAATGTAATCTTTGGCAGCAGCTTCGTTTAGGAATTTCTCCTTTTCGTCTAAGGTTAGCAATGGGCGTGTATCGTATCCCATTACAAACGGGATAGGAAAATGGCCAACGGAAGGCAAGAGGTCGGCCATAAACACAATGGTTCTGTCTTTGTATTGAATTTTTGGAATCATCTGCGCATCTGTATGGCCGTTGGCAAATAGGATGTCGATTCCCGGAATCCAATTTCCCTCATCNNTTCTCCTTCAGGAAACTTGCTTTTTCTCTTCGGTTGGGTTCTACTGCCCATTTCCAATGTTTCTCGTTGCTCCAATAAGTCGCATTCTTGAAATTCATTTCATAACCCGTTCGGTCTCGGTTCCATGCCACGCTTCCTCCGCAGTGGTCAAAGTGAAGATGTGTGAGGAATACATCGGTAATGTCATCCTTACCAAAACCATGCTTAGCAAGGCTTTTCTCTAAGGTATCTTCACCATGTAAGTAGTAATGACGGAGAAATTTGTCATCCTGCTTATCGCCAATGCCATTATCAACCAATATCAGTCGGTCTTCAGTTTGAATGAGTAGACAGCGCATCGCCCAAGTACAAAGGTTCTTCTCATCGGCAGGATTTGTCCGCTGCCACAATGATTTGGGTACAACGCCAAACATGGCACCACCATCCAATTTAAAATATCCCGTTTCTATACTGTAGAGTTGCATTGCTTCTGATTTGTGACGAATATAATCATTGGTCGAACCTTCAAAGTTTAATGTTGCAGCTTTCTCTGTCAGCCTTAATTTGCAACCCTTAACATTCACGTAACAGTAAGTTGGAATGAAAGCCCATTTCATAGCAATAGGAGGAAGCGCAATGCACAATTTGGCGCTGGCGCTGCATCATAAAGGTTATCAGGTAACAGGTTCGGACGATGAAGTTTTTGAACCATCCAAAGGCCGATTAGCCAAATACGGACTACTACCAGCCGAAATGGGGTGGAATGAGGCTAACATCACTAAAGACATTGATGCAGTTATTCTTGGGATGCATGCACGTGCTGATAATCCTGAGCTTTTGAAAGCGCAAGAGTTAGGATTGAGGATTTATTCCTATCCAGAATATATCTACGAACAAACCAAAGAGAAAACCCGTGTGGTTATTGGCGGAAGCCATGGCAAGACAACCATTACGGCAATGATTCTGCATGTTCTGGACAAATGTGGTGTCAATTCTGATTACATGGTGGGCGCTCAATTGGCTGGTTTCGACACCATGGTAAAGCTTACAGAAGAAGCTCCTGTGGTCATTCTGGAAGGAGACGAATACCTCAGTAGTCCAATCGACCGCAGACCAAAGTTCCATCTGTATAAACCCAATATTGCCTTAATAAGCGGTATTGCTTGGGATCACGTGAATGTATTTCCAACGTTTGAAAATTACGTAGAGCAGTTTGACGTGTTTGTCGATTTAATCGAGAAAGGAGGAAAGCTAATCTATTGTATTGATGATGCTGAAGTGAAAAAAGTGGCCGAAGAATCTGATAATGATATTTCTCTGCTTCCGTATTCCGTTCCTCCGCATGTAATTGAGAATGGAGTAAGTTTTCTCCTTACTGATGAAGGGAAAATTCCGTTGAAAGTTTTTGGAGAACATAACCTGATTAATCTGAACGGTGCGAGACTGGTATGCGCCAGTCTCGGTGTTTCTGATAAAGACTTCTATCAAGCTATTCAAGATTTCTCAGGGGCTTCTAAACGCTTAGAACTGCTTGGTTCCTCCAATAAAACGTCTGTTTTTAAGGACTTTGCACATTCGCCATCCAAGGTGAAGGCTACCGTTCAGGCAGTTAAGAATCAGTTTGAAGACAGGCAACTTGTAGCATGTTTAGAGCTGCATACGTTTAGTTCGCTAAACCTCAAGTTTTTGGAGGAATACCGCAAAAGCATGAAACATGCAGATGAGGCCATCGTGTATTTTAATCCGAAAACGCTCAAGCACAAAAAGTTGCCTGCGCTTACCAAGAAGGAAGTGAAAAAGGCTTTCGCCAGAAAGGACCTTACGGTTATTACTGATTCGAAAGACTTGAAAGAGTACTTGCTTGACTTGAATTGGAAGCGAAAGAACCTGTTAATGATGAGTTCGGGAACCTTTGATGGACTTGATTTAAACAAGTTGGCAGATAAGGTTACTCGCTAATCCGAAAGAGAACAAAGAACTATTTCCTAACAAGAACAGCCGCCAGAATAGAACTTATGAAACCGACAAAAAGGTTTCCGAGAAGAACTATTAGTACATGCGAAGTAGGAGAGTAAATCTGTTTTGCAAGTTCAATCTGTTGAACTTTTTGCTCTGCCGTAATCACACCTTCTTCAATGGCTTTATTCAACGATTCTGTTAGCTCGAAGATTCTTGCTCCAATTAATGGCTCTCCGAACAACTTGATTAAAATGAACGTGATGATTGACAATATCAGCGTGTAGGTAACCACCGCTTTCATTCCCGATTTTAGCTTATCTGGCAGTTCGGTAGTTGAACTCGTATTTGCTAAAACCACCGACTGATAGATAGGAACAAGACTTAAAACAAGAATCATATCCGCGAATAGCGTTCGGGAAACAACAACTGTTAAGTCATCTCCAGTAACGAAATAATAGATATTGATAGCAGCCGCTAGCGCAAGTGCTACAAACGTTACCGCAATCGGATTTTTGAACAAACCTTAAGCTTTTGCCAAAGAAGGGAAACGATACTCTGCTAATTTGTAGCTACCGAAGAAGATACCTGTGAAAAGCAAATCGCTCATTAATGTTCCTCTGAAGAAAGGTACACCTGCAACGTAACTGTTAATCAAGCCAGAAAGGTCCTTCGTGTATTGAGGAAGCACAAGCCAAGCAGCAGCGTTTGTTACTAAGAAGAATAGAACAGCACCAGCAATGGCCCCACCAAATGCACGAAGCATGGTTGGGTTTTTTCTAACCAATTGTCCAATAAGAACAATGCCAATTAGTGCTGCATACACAGCAAACATGCTGCTATGAAATCCGATGAAAATATCGGAAACAAGCATAATAGCAAGTGGTGCAATGAAGCCCAAGGTGCGGTTACTCAACATAGCTCCACCAAAAAGCGCAATGGCTGCAACTGGAGTAAAATTGTATGGAAGGTTTCCCGAAACGCGCAGCACGGCTGCCAAAACGATAAGAGCGAGAATAAATAGGTTTCTTGAATTCAACATGTCAATAATTTGGCGCTAAGTTAAGTTCTATGACGACTTTTTTTTGTGATGTCGGATGAAGTTTTCCAAATCCTCTGCGCCAATACGTTTAGCAATCATTTTTTTGTCTTTATCCAAAAGGTAAATTACAGGAGTAGAGTAGATGTCGTATAGATACTTGTAAGCTGTTTTTTGCTCTGGATCCTCTACGTTTATCCAATCTAGCGTATTCTCATTGATGTATTTAATCCATTCGTCATGCTCTTTTGCGTTTGTGTTCACACCATAAACTTCAACGCTAAGTTCATCCTTAAACTTATCATAGAACTCTTTGACCTTAGGAGTGACTTTCTTGCAATGTCCGCAGGTTGGATCCCAGAAATAGGCAATCGTATAATCTGCTGGAATAGCATGAAGAATCTGAATTTTTCCAGCCGTGTCATTCATAATCAGGTTTGGAGCCACATTTCCAATAAGCGAATAACTCAATTTTTGAGCTCGCTCACCAATCTTAGCAACCGTAGTGGAATCAGCCCAAAAAGCTTGTCCGGTAACGTAATAGTTTTGCGCCATATGAACGAAAACGGCATCCATTCCCATTTGTTTGGAAGTTTCGAAATAACTTGTAATCCAGAAAACTGTGTATTTGAAAAGCTCCTTGCTTTTTAGCGTTTTGTCCACCAAAAGCGTTGCTTCCTTAATTACAGAGTCAGGAATCTGGTAAATTGTCTTAGTCATAAAACGTTCCAATTTACTGTGGAAAACTGGCGTACGAATTATGCGGTCGTCCGAAAAGTCTACATTATCCCAATAGTGGTTTTTAAAATATCTCCACGTGAACGTACTATCAATAGTTCCGTCTTCTGCTACTGGTGGGTCTGGCACTTCAGGGTCTTTAGATGCTAAGAAAACCTTGCTCATTAACGCCTGCGGAAAATCTGTGATGAACTTGTTTTTGTAATCTTTTACTTCTTGGTCAATGTCGGTCAGTTTTACCTGAATCTTCTTGAATTCCGGAGAGTCACGAAAACCCAAGCTGTCAGCGGCTTCCAATTCCTTTATCTGAGCCGAGAGCGGCTCGCTCTTCTTTTTCTGTCCATTTAAAAACTGGAGGTATGTATAGAACCTTGCGTTTTCTTCATTCCCTGTAACGGTCATGCTCTTCACAGGCGTATCGTATTTCGTGTTCATCGAAAACTGTTGGTCGCCATCAATAATTACTTCAAAGTATTTGTTGTCCGGAGGTAAAACCACAATGTAAATGCCTTGGTCTAGAGCCTCATCATTTTTGAATACAAACTTTCCGCTGTTATCAACCTTAGTGCTGTCTTTTATATACTGTTTGTTCCCGTAGTAATATGCTAGTACCACATTACCAGTTTTACAGCCTTCAATGTTAAACTCAATATTATGCCCTTTGTCTTGCGCAAATAGAGTTGAAATTGAACCCAATAGCATTAATGTAAAAAACAATCTCCTCATGTTATTTCTGCTTATCCCGTGTTTAAAAAGCGTGCCCAAAATTAGTAATTCAGCCGCTTTATTATTTACTTGAACTCTTGCTGCTAATTAAACGCAAACAGTGCTCCAAGTTGCTAACGATTTTGGTGTTTTTGATTTTTTAACAAAATGGCTCAATACCAACTTTTAAATACCACTGATTTCGTCACTACTCTTGAAAAGGAATCCATCATTAATTTTTTGATGGCAAATTTGGAAGAGTATCAAGACTCTCGCGATAACGTTTCAAGAGCTGTGGAGTATGCATTGAGCAAATTTCCACATCAAGGTGGCTTTGTACTTATTGCTCGAAAAGACGAAGAGATTATCGGCATTTGTGTAGTAAACCGAACTAATTTTGAAGGCTATTTTGCCGAAAATATTATTGCTTTTCTCGCCATTTGTTCAGAAGAAAGAAGAACAGGAGTTGCTACAGACTTACTTAAACAAGTAATGGTCTATTCTAAAGGAAGCATTGCTGCACGCTTGAAACCAGATGAAAAAATTGCCGATTTATTCAGGAAATCAGGATTCCGACAAGATGCGCACGAGTTTATTCTAAAACGTTAACCAGCACCTTTTTCCGAAAATCGTCTTCTTACTTCACCGGCAATAGGAATTTTATTGCCCTCTTCGTCAATCCGCACAAAAACGATTGTGGTGGTACAAACTACATCTTCCTTTTCAGTGTATACATTATAACGTCTCGCCTCAAGATCAAGAGCTATGGATGTCATTCCCATGGAAACAGCCTCTCCATAAATGTTGATGGTATGTCCAACTTTTACAGGGCGTTCAAACAGAATTTCCGTCATCTTACGCGTAACCATATTAGGTGTTTTGCAGAGACGATTGCTCATGGCCACAGCCGCTTCATCAATCCACGAAAGCATCAATCCGCCAAATAGATTTCCATGCACACCAATGTCTTTGGTCATACATACTTTGGTCATAAGAAGTTCCATTTATTGCCCGTTTTGAGGCGCAAAAATAAGGCTTTACAGCTTGCGTCCTTTGGCAACATGGGTGTTGCGATCCACCTTGTTCAAAATCGATTTGTCAATCATTAAACGGCTATTCGCTCCGCGAACGAGATTGTATATCTGTCCTTGGTAATCCACTTTTCCTATTTGTTGACCTCTAGCTGTGCGCTCCCATTTTTTCGCGCCAATTTTAAAGTAGCTGCCAGATGTTGCCATGTCACCTTTCCGTTCCACGAGGAAAGGTATTGACTTGCCATCACCTGTATCAAAGCTGACTTTTAGTGTTTTTTCATCATTCAATTCACAAATACCTGGAGTATTGGCAGGGATGATGATTTCTTCAATACTCTTTCCATTTTCAATTCGGACCTTTCCTTCAGCAACTTTTAATTCCCCTTTACTCAGCTGACGGGCAAGTACAATCTCTTCTGAATTGTAGAATTGAACTTGCTTGATGTCAACACCTGCTTTTTCAATGTCCTGTTTGGTTGCAACAGTTAAATACATACGATTGAGAGAGCAGGAGGAAAGCAGTGCAACGGCTAATAGAAGAAGTAGATTTTTCATGGCTTGGAATTTCCTGTAACAGACCAACAATTGTACCAACAGGCACTAGAGCTTACAGATGGTGTTTGTCTTTACTTTTCTACCTAATCCTTGAAATCAGGAGTCTGTTTACTCATGGCCGCCATAAATGCAGCGGTCAAATCATCAGAAAGTAGCATGGCAGAGTTCCAAACTGCCATGTGATGTAAGCCATCCGCAACCGAATGGTCTCTAGTGTGTCTCAAAATTTCCTTTGTTCCTCTAATAGAAAT
>DMRV01000480.1:4958-5554 GCA_003456455.1 Flavobacteriales bacterium | reverse complement strand
TCAGTTCTATGGCACGCTTCGTTCAGAAATTAACCGCATTCATTCAGAAGGGAAAACCGTGGTTTTCGATGTAGATGTTGTGGGTGGTGTAAACATCAAGAAACAGTTTGGTGATGATGCCTTGGCTGTTTTTGTACAGCCACCTTCTATTGAAGAGCTCGAAAGAAGACTAAAAAGTCGATCAACCGAAAGTGAAGAAAGCCTTGCGAAACGAGTTGGAAAAGCGGCAGAAGAATTGAATTTTTCGAATCAATTTGATGTCGTTCTCGTGAATGACAATTTGGAGATTGCCAAGAAAGAAGGTGAGAAACTCGTGTCTGATTTCACCGCATGAAAAAGATCGGCCTTTTCTTCGGTTCGTTCAACCCGATTCATATCGGACATATGATTATTGCAGACCATATTGCCATCAATACAGATTTGAAGGAAATCTGGTTTGTGGTTTCCCCACACAACCCACTAAAAAAGAAGAAAAGTTTACTGGACAGTCGCCATCGTTTGGCGCTGGTTACCCGAGCCACTGAAAACGACTCTCGGTTTAAAGCATCAGATATTGAGTTTCAACTGGAACAGCCATCATATACATCTGTAACATT
>DMRV01000480.1:677-4948 GCA_003456455.1 Flavobacteriales bacterium | reverse complement strand
GATAATCTTGCATCGCTAACCAAATGGAAGAACTACGAATCTATCCTTGAAAATTATCCAATTGTGGTTTATTCAAGACCGGAATGCGACATTTCAGAGTTGCCGTTTGAGGGAAACATCACAGTCCTTGATGCACCGCAGATGAATATTTCATCAAGCCATATTCGCAATCAAATTTTTGGCGGAGATTCAGTCAAATATCTGATGCCTCGTGAAGCTTGGGAATATCTAGATGAAATGAACTTCTATAAATAGGCGAGATAATACTACATTTAAATTCATCTATGGAAGCTATCAACATTCTTCAATGGGGATTCCCAGTTTTATCTATTGCCATTCTATTGGTGGCTTGGTGGTTGCTGAACGGACGCCTGAAAAGACAGCGCTTGGATGACCAACTGGAGCTAGGCAAGATGGAGGCCCAGCGTCTCAAAGAACTTGATCTTGTAAAGTCAGACTTCTTCTCCAACGTTACGCATGAATTCCGAACACCGTTAACGCTTATTCTCGGTCACTTAGAACAAGTGATTCCTACAGTTGCAGACCAACAAGCTAAAAAAGAGCTGATTGTTGTGAAACGCAACGCCAAGATTCTAGAAAAGCTCATCAACCAGCTGCTTGACATTGCCAAGATTGAGGCTAATAAAATGGACATTGACTTGCGCAGAGGCAATATTGTTCCGTTTGTAAGTGAGATTCAGAAATCCTTCGTTTCGCTGTCACTAAGAAAAGGAGTCGCTCTTAAGTTTCATGCTGATGAAGAATCCATTAACATGGATTTTGACCCCGATAAGATTGAGTTGATTTTCTTCAATCTGTTATCGAATGCGTTCAAATTCACAGATAATGGCGAGGTAAACCTGAGGATTGGGCTAGCTCAAAAGGACGGAAAGGATTGCTGCAAACTGGTTGTTCAGGATACTGGAATTGGAATTATTGAAGAGCAGATTGATAAAGTTTTTGACCGTTTTTATCAGTCTGAGAATTCGCGATGGAGAAAAAATAAGGGAACTGGAATTGGACTGGCTTTGGTAAAAGATTTGGTTGACCTCCACCAAGGACACATAGATTTGAAAAGTATTTCTGGAGTAGGAACAGAGATTACCATTCTACTCCCTCTGGAACAGGAGATTTCAGACACCCAATCGGAAATGGAAATTCCTGCGTTGGACCCAATTGATCCAGACCTAGAAGTTACAGTTGATTTTGAACCGCAAACTCAAGTGTTGAGCGAAGAAGAAATCAGCGCTCAGAACATCGTACTCGTCATTGAAGACAATGACGACATCCGCAACTTCCTTCGACTTACCCTCGAGCCAAGATACCGTGTGTTTGAAGCGATAGATGGAGAAACTGGAATTGCGAAAGCCACCGAAATTATTCCTGACATCATTATCTGTGACATTATGATGCCCGGCAAGGACGGTTTTGAAGTGACGAAATCGTTGAAGAAGCAGGAGAAAACGAGCCATGTTCCAATCGTTTTACTTACAGCAAAGGCTGGGGTTGAAAACAGAATAACGGGATTAGAAACAGGAGCCGATGCGTATATCCCAAAACCTTTTAGCTCCGAGGAGTTACATGCTAGAATTACAAACCTCATTGAAGGTCGCAAAAAGCTGAAAGAAAAATTTTCGCGTGCGCTTACCATTAAACCAGAGGTTGCGATTGAGCCATCAATGGAGCAAAAATTCTTGATGCGCGTAAAAGGTGTTGTTGATCAGTTTCTTGGAGACGAAAATTTCAGCGTAGAGCAATTGAGTAAGGAAGTAGGTATGAGTCGCGCACAACTTCACCGGAAACTAATTGCACTAACTGGAGTAAGCGCCAGCCGTTTTGTGCGGAACTATCGTTTAGAACATGCACATCAGTTGCTTCAGAATAAAGTTGGCACAGTTTCTGAAATTGCATACCGTGTAGGATACAGCAGCCCTGCTTATTTCACTAAGTGTTTTACCGAGGATTATGGCATTTCGCCAAGTCAGGTAAAAAAGGAGATTTGACCTATGCGACAAACTTCCGCTTCGGACCCAACGTAATTCAATGGTTTTGGCTAAACATCAAGACTTTCACTTTTGTCGAGCCAGAAAAAACCTTGTTGCAGTTCTCGACACTTAAAAAACAATCTGCTTCTTATTGAAGTTTTAACCAGCCAGACAGAGTACATACGAAAACCAAAACTTATCATTAGTATTGTATTCTACAGTACACACCACACATCAATTCATTCTTGGGTTCAGACTAATATAATGAGCCATGTTACTTCGATACGATTAAAACAACTAGCGATAACGTTAGGTTTACTTATAACAATCGAAATTATTTGTGTTTTACTCACGACTCCAGAAGATAGGGTATTTACACCTTTACTGAATTTGGACATTGTGTCTAATCCAGATCAAAGTGTTTCTTACGAAGAAACTGACTACCTTTTGGGGTGGAAGTATAGTAGAAAACAACGAAATAACTCAAAGTACCCTTCGAAATTTGATTCATTTTACCTTACAAATAGCATTCCATGCCGAGACACCCTTAACATCCTGATTACGGGCGGGTCCACTTCTGACTTAATATTAGACTCAAACATTTGCTGGCCTGTGTTTTTGCAGGAAAAACTTCAGCAAGAAGGCTATTGTACTAATGTAATAGTAGCCGCTATTGGAGGATACCATTCTGGACAGGAATTTTTAAAACTTATTAGAAGCGTTAATTTAATTAAACCAGATATACACATTTCATATTCAGGAGCAAATGAACTATTGGGCAACATGTACTCAATAACAGCCACAGACGATCTTCTTAGAGTAAAGCATAATACACAATCATTTGTTTTACCATATACCTATCATAACATATCGGAAGTTTTTTATACCACTAAAGACTTGATTGGTATTTATACAAGTGAGTATAAAACAGAGGCTCCTCAATTTTGGAAACAAAACATGAACTTTATGGAGGCTATTTCAAACCAATTGGATTATTCTTTTGTAGGAATTCTTCAACCAGTTTTGGGTATTGGTGCTCACGAATATGATTTAAATAGTGTACTGGAAAAACGTCAATTTGCTGAACATCATGGTAAAAAATTGCAACATGCACTTGAAAGTTATCACCTATTTTACCCTGAGGCAATTCAAATTTGCGAGGCCCATGCGTTTATTCATGACTTTACAAATGTTTTTGCAAATGAACCTGAAACTCCATTTTTTGATGACTGTCACATAACAACGGAGTACAACAAAATATTAGCGGATAAAGTATATGACTTACTGATTACCGAAAAACTGCTGGCTATAAAAACGCCATCTGCAAAGGCAGACGAGCGTTTTTTCTCAAAATGAAGGTTTAATATTAAGAACCGGCTTCACGCTCATCACTTGCATTGGCTCTTCCGTCTCCTGTCTTAATTCTCTTTCTTAGTCTCAAAAACCTTGTGTCCCAATGGTTAATACTTGAAATGCCATATATCCATCGGCACCATTTTTGACACGGAATATATCTTTGCTTCCACCACTTTCTTGTGCAAACACATTTGGGATAATCAATACATGAGAAATGTCAATTTCAGCTTCGACTGCATCACCACAACCATATTAATTACTTGCGACCAATATGATTGCACTAACAGGTGTGAGTGCAAGCCGTTTTGTGCGGAACTATCGTTTAGAACATGCACATCAATTGCTTCAGAATAAAGTTGGCACAGTTTCTGAAATTGCATACCGAGTGGGATACAGCAGTCCTGCCTATTTCACTAAGTGTTTTACCGAAGATTACGGCATCTCGCCAAGTCAGGTAAAAAAGGAAGTTTGACCTGTGCGACAAATGTCGCATTTGACGTCTTGCAACAAATTTCCGCTTATAGCACAACATAATCTTATGGTTTTAGGCTAAACGACACGTCTATCACTTTTGTCGCACCATAAAATGAAACGCTTGTTGTAGCTCTCGACACCTGAAAGCAATTCGTTCATCCGCTTCTTGTTGACATTTGAATCAGTCAATCACCAAAAGAAGATGGCCATGAAAAAGCAACCGAAATACAACGAACAAGATGAGTCAACGATGCCCTTCGTGGGTCCAGACAAACTGTCTCGCGTACTACTAATAGGCGCCATAGTTGTCTATTCACTTGCACTCGTGCTTCTTGCCAACTTAGCCCTAGCGGTTGAGTCGAAGGAAACGCATGGCGCTCTCATAAAGATTAATAATCGGTTAGATGGAGATGCTTTTGCAGGTACCCGTGCAACGGTAAAATCGGTGCATGGAAA
>DMRV01000480.1:0-609 GCA_003456455.1 Flavobacteriales bacterium | reverse complement strand
TTAGATAATTCTGGCATACTAACTGCGGATGGAATAGCACAGATGATGAAGGTTGAATCAGAAGCAAACGTTGGTTTCATATCCTATCTCTCAGACGACCCCAGTTCCACAGTTATCATGCGCAACTTAAAAGGTGGCGAGAGCAATTTAGTACAGGCCTTGGCTTACATGCAGGAATATGCGAAGACGGTGAACAAGCCATTGGTAATTGAAATGGTAGTTGGTGGAAAAGAAATGGAGAACCAGTTGTTCGTTCAAGTGTGTCAGAAAGTGGCGGAATCGGGTGTTCAGTTTCTTGGAGAGTCTGAAGCTGTCTACGGGAATGTCACTTCAAAAGGACCGGTTCAGTTGGCCTTCAGCATGTTCAATGCAAAAACAGGTCAGATTACCGACCAATCTGACTTCTGGGCAATCTCCGAAGTGAAGGAACAGCAAATTATGCTTCTTGGCTCTGATAACAACACCTGCGGCATCTTCTTTCAGGCGGAAAGCGCATTTGAAAAAGTGTTCATGTCCAATTCTTCAGATGATATTGTTGTAGTGACGGCATTAACCGCAAATGGCGAAGTGAGCTATTATCACGTTATTAATAAAGAAACGGCTCTTATT
>DMRV01000260.1 GCA_003456455.1 Flavobacteriales bacterium | reverse complement strand
CAACGGAGCAAAGGGAAAGTTCCTATGATTTTAGTTTCGTTCAACATGGCTATATTTGGTTCATGTCGGTAGAGGTGAACGATAGAAAAGAGGCGCAGCGCAATTACAGCGAAACGCGCGAATGGCAGTCTGAACTTAACTCGTTGGTCATTGACCTACAGTTTTATCAACGCATGGTTGATATTTATGGTCTGAAAGCAAACGATGCTATCGAAAAACGTGATGTTGAACTGCTTAAAGAAACGCTTAGTTCTTTTATGCAACATCGGGTTGAAAACCAGAGGAACAGGTTGAAAATGCACGAAGAATACTTACAAAAAGTGGCGGAAGACCGCGTGCTTTTGAAAGACCGAGAACTGCCTTTTAAACATAAAGACATGTTGGAGGAAATACACGATTTCAGATTGGCAGGTAATGGTCTGAAAAACGAATTGTTTAATAAGATTGAGCACTTAAGAAATTTCGGATGAGGGTTGTGCGTGTATTTTCTGTGGTTGTGCTTATGTCAATTTTGGCGGTTTCTGCTCAAGCACAAAAAAGGCCTAAAGACAAACTGCTAGACAGAGCCAAATTTGTGGTTACTATGTCCGACCAATCTGATAAAAAGAAAACACAAGAGCCGTTTGAGGAAGAGTTAAGCTTTAGGAATAATAGAATGTCAACTAGGCAAATGCGTACGCCAGACCGAGGAAGCTTTCAGATGGGCGATTATGCCATATCGAAGGTGGAGAAAATAATGGATGATGCCGTTTATCACTTCCAGGCGATAAACAGAAGTCCGAAAGGAATATCTCTTAAGTGGGAGGGAAAAGTGATGGGAAGCCGAATTGAAGGAAAAGCCACTGTTTCTAAGAAAGGAAAGATTAAAGAGGAGTACATCTTCAGCGGAGAGAAAAAGGAAAAGTAGCGAAAGCTATTTTACCACTTTAGCCTGAAATAGCTGATACGGCACAGTGTTCATTTCGCCTTCCTTATTTATTTGCAGAATGCCTTTGAAGGTCACGATTTGATCTGTGCTAAAACGAGGAAGTTTGCTAGACGGAAAAATCTCTACTACCGTTTCTGGACCCGCGTTTCCGCAGAAAAAGCAATTGGCAAAAGCGTTGGCCGAAACCATATACATGCCTAGTTCAACATCAACAGGAATTACGTAGCCCTTCACCAAAATCTCTTTTCCTTGGTAAGCCAATAATTTTGGGGCAAATTCGGGTGGTTTCACGTTTACTTCAAACCCAAATGTTTCCGAATACTGTTTGTGAAAGGTGACTTGGGCGAACGTGTCCCAACTAACCAGCGATTGCGCGGAAGCCGAAGCCGAAAGAGTAAAGAATAAGGCGAAAAGAAGTCGGATCATTTCGGAGTAGCGTTTTGTAGAATGTAATTACAATGCTCAAGGTCGTCCCAGTTCAGTTTCAATCTTCCTCGGAAAGTCACAATTTCGTCTGTTTTAAAAATGTTGTTCATTGATTCAGGAAATTGTAGCTCCATTACACTTTCAGGACCTGCATTTCCGCAGAAAAAACAAGACGCAAACGGGTTGGCCGAAAGCACATAATATCCCGACTCCACATCTACAGGAATCACATAACCTTCAATTTCAATCAGCGTGCTATCCAATCCCAGAACTTCTTTGCTGTAATTGGGGTAATAAACCAGTTCGTCATACTCCTCAAAGTACTTTTCGCCCCATTCTACCTTGGCAAGGAAAGCCCAGTCAATTTTTTTGTGCTGTGCCAATCCCTCCAAAGAAGTGAAAAGGAAAAAGGAGCAAAGGAAAAGTGTGGCGAGCTTATTCATTTCTGAGAATGCTTGAAATGTCTGAACGATACGCACGAATGGCAGGAATAAGTGCAGCAACAAGTCCAATACAAAGCGTAAGAGGCAATAGCCAAAGTTCTATATCGGCAATGCCGCTTTGCGATACTGAAAATTGAAATTGATCTTCTCCTAAAGATGAAAGTAGCATGATGCCAACCCTTCCCAAGATGATGCCAAGCGTGTAGCCAGCCAGGCAAAGCAGTAAACTTTCTTGAATAATAAGACCGAAGAGTTTGAATGGCGATGCGCCCAATGACCGCATCAGTGCCAATTCGTATTTCCGCTCCTTTAATGAGTTGAGCAATGAGATAAAAACGCTCAAAGCAGCAATACACATAATCACCATCCCAATGATTTGTAATGTGGTAAATCCAACACCCATCAACGAATAAAGACGATTGATTTCGATGGCTGGAAGTGCGGCTTGCATCGAGGTTTTTTCGTTCACCATACGCGGTATTTGCATGATCCCCATTGGACTTTTAAACTTGACTAATAGCGCGGTTATCTCGCCTGTTTCTTGTTCTGACTGATGGTAGTGTTCGAGCTTCGACTCTTCGTGATTGTGAATATCCCAAACACTTTCGGTGGATGTAAGAATGAGCCGATCGGCAACAGTTCCTGTTGGCATTAAAATACCGACAACGTTATAGTGAGATTCTTCGTGTGCATGACCTTCCTTGTCAAATCCATGATTTCCATGAAAGTGAGCGCCTAATTTGAGGTTCAATTTCTCGGCAACGGAGCTTCCTATTACTACGTCCATGCTGTGTTTCCACAATTCGCCCTCGGCAAAAGCTGCCTGATAATGAGTGAGATAAAGCGAGTCGGTTCCAACAATTCGAAAACCTTGGTAACTATCGCCATAGGATAGCGGAATGCTATATTTAATGAGCGGATGTCGCTTTAGTTTGTTCACTTCCGCAAGCGGAATATTCCCCGTGGGATTATCAATTTGATAAACTGCAGATAGGATAAGCTGAAGCGGACTTCCCTTCGCTCCAACCACCATGTCAATTCCGCGAATGTCACGGTTGAAACGATTGTTGAGTTGCTCGCTCACCGTCACGATAAACGAAACCATCCCAACACCGATTCCTAAAAGCATCACACTGAGAATGGTTGAAAGGAAATGTTCCTTCAGGTTAGCGTATGCCAGCCGCAACATCCTCATAGCGACACCGATTTTTTAAAGCGGTTTTTCAATCGTTGATCATGCGTCACGATAACTAAAGCCGCCCCGTGACCCGTTACTGTCCGTTCAAAAAGCGCAGCTACGGCTTCGCAATTTTCATCATCCAAAGCGGAGGTTGGCTCGTCTGCCAAAACAATCTTCGGTTTGGTTACTAATGCGCGTGCAATAGCAGCCCGTTGGCGCTCTCCAATGCTTAATTCGTTGGGTTTGGCATTTTTCCGTTCCGATATTCCGAGTTCAGAAAGCAGCCTTTCTGCAAAAGCATCATCCTTACTGAGTCCTGCTAGCGAACGTGCCAAGCGGAGGTTTTCCAACACACTAATGGAGCGAATAAATTGCGATTGCTGAAAAACAAGTCCAATGTTTTTGCCTCGAAAACGGTCTCTTGCCGAACCTTTCAAAGTGGCCAATGCCGTTCCGTCCAATTCAATCGTTCCACCAGTTGGATCCATCAATCCAGCAAGCAAATGGAGCAACGTGGTTTTGCCTTTACCAGAATTCCCAAGAACGAGCACCGCTTGGTTGGATGCCACATTCAAGTTTGGGAACACGAATGGCGTTCCGTTTGGGTAAGAGAAAGTAAGCGCGGACGTTGACAGCATTTTCTTAATGATGCAAAACTAAGGTGTTGATCGCAGGTTCGTACTTTTAGCCGACATTCTAAGAACATGCTTGAACGACCTAGAAGAAATCGTGCCACAGAAACCATCCGAAGTATGGTTCGTGAAACACGCCTTGACCTTTCCAATCTTATTTATCCGCTTTTTGTGGTGGATGGAAAGGGAAAGAAGGATGAGATAGGCTCGTTGCCAGGTATTTTTCGTTTTTCGGAGGATCAACTTCTGAAAGAAGTGGAGGAAAGTATGAATTTGGGTTTGCGCTCGTTTGTTCTGTTTCCTGGCGTTGAAGATTCCCTGAAAGACAAAACGGCCACCTACAGTTACGATGAGAAGAACTTCTATTTACGCATCATCGCGAAGCTGAAAAAGGAATTTCCTGAAAGCTGTTTGATTAGTGATGTAGCGATGGATCCTTACAGTTCTGACGGGCATGATGGGTTGGTTGAAGACGGGAAAATTCTGAATGATGAGTCGCTCGACATTCTTGGAAGAATGGCAGTGGCTCAGGCTGAGGCAGGTGTTGACATTATTGGACCATCGGACATGATGGATGGACGAATTCAGCACATTCGTGAGGAGCTGGATGAAGAGGATTTCGAAAACGTTGGGATTATGAGTTACACGGCAAAATATGCCAGTGCTTACTATGGTCCATTCCGAGATGCGCTAGGCAGTGCTCCAAAAGTAGGGGACAAGAAAACGTACCAAATGGACCCCGCTAATAAATGGGAAGCGCTTCGCGAAGCAGAATTGGACGCGACTGAGGGAGCAGATTTTCTGATGGTAAAACCAGCGCTTTTGTATTTGGACATCATCCATCTCCTGAAAGAAAAACATGAATTACCAATAGCTGCTTATAACGTGAGCGGAGAATACGCCATGCTCAAAGCAGCTGCCCAAAACGGTTGGTTAGATTACGATAAAGCCATGCCCGAAATGCTTTTGAGTTTTAAAAGGGCGGGCGCCTCGGCAATCCTTACCTACTTTGCCAAAGAATATGCACAAATGCTGAAAGACGGGAAGCTTGCTTAAAATTGACATGCATACGCATATCATGCCGCGCGAGATGCCCGATTTCGCACGAAAATTCGGCTATGGCGATTTCATCATGCTCAACCACGTGGAGCCAGGAATGGCAAACATGATGCAAGGCCGAAGGTTCTTCCGAAAGATTACGGAAAACTGCTGGAACCCCGAAATGCGTATTGCCGAGTACGAGCAATTCAACACGCAAGTGCAAGTAGTTTGCACCATTCCCGTGCTGTTTTCGTATTGGGCAAAGCCCGAAGATGGTGCTGAAGTTGCCCGTTTTCTGAACGATGATATTGCTAAATCCATCGAGCCATTTAAAAAGAACTACGTAGGATTGGGAACACTCCCGATGCAAGACACCGATTTGGCGATAAAAGAATTGCAGCGATGCAAGGAGCTTGGATTTCCAGGCGTTCAAATCGGCTCAAACATCAACGATAAGAATCTTGATGAGCCGGAGTTCTATCCCATTTTTGAGGCTTGCCAAGACCTGGGAATGGCGGTTTTCGTTCATCCATGGAATATGATGGGAATGGACCAGATGAAGAAATACTGGCTGCCGTGGTTGGTAGGAATGCCAGCCGAAACTTCAAGAGCTATTTGCTCCATGGTTTTTGCCGGAATCTTCGAAAAACTTCCAGATTTACGAGTTTGCTTTGCGCACTCGGGAGGCTCATTCATCCCAACAATTGGACGAATTGAACACGGGTTTAATTGTCGCCCGGACCTTGTGGCCATTGACAATGATGTAAACCCTCGTGATTATTTAGGTAAATTTTGGGTTGATTGTATTACGCATGATGCTGATGCACTCAAATGCATAATAGACAAAGTTGGCTCAGAAAAAGTATGTTTGGGAAGTGATTACCCTTTCCCGCTTGGCGATTTGGAAATTGGTAAATTCATTGAGGACATGAATTTACCTGAAAAGGACAGGAACAATATTTTTTGCCATTCGAGTTTGGATTGGTTGGGTAATCCCCTGAATTTATGAAGAGAGTACTTATCACAGGAGCGTCAGGATTACTCGGAGGAGCGCTAACCGAACGATTGTTAGAATCTGACATAGAGGTTTGGGCACTTCGACATAAAACGGAGATTGCAAAAGATGGTGTTATAGAAATTGGGGTAGATGAACTTGCTAAACCCAATGTCACAAAGTTCGACACGCTTTTTCACCTCGGAGCCCTGATAACGATGGGCCCAGATAAATCTGAAGCACTCTACCATTCTAACGTAGCTCTGAGTGATACTCTATGCAAACAGGTGTCTTTTGAGAGAATCGTTCATGCCTCCACCGTCTCTGTTTATCAACAAAATGGGAATACGGTAAAGGAATTAAGTCCCATTTCACCACAAAATCCGTACGCTCATTCCAAGTATTGGGGAGAACATTACATAAAGCAATGCCAATCTTTTGGTATCCTTAGGTTTTCATCTATTTTTTCCAGCAAGACAATTTCTGGCTCCTTCATATATCGTGCTGCAAAGCAAGCCGTAATGGAGAATAGAATAACGTTATTTGGTGAAGGTGCTCGATTACAGAACTATATAAATGTGAATCTGGCAGTAGATTATTTGCTTTCCACCGCAAATACCGAGAGCAACTTAGTTGGACTTGGAGTATCAGGCAGATCATACAGCAACCTAGAAATTGCGAAGACTATTTCTGGCCTTACGGGATGCGAGATTATACATCAAGGCGAGGATGATTCTGCGTCATTCGTGTATGATAATTCTGAAACGCTGAGAATATTGGGGCAAAAAAAAAACGTGGTCAACTTAGAAAAAGAATTATCCTTGCTAATAAAATGGTTAAAACTGACAACGTATTAGTAACAGGTATAGGTGGAAACGTTGGTCAAGGTGTTATGCGAAATATCAGTAGCTCTGATGTTTCGGTGAGAATTATCGGGTGCAATGTCGAACCGTTTACTGCTGGTAACCATATGGCCTCTAAGGTGTACCATGTGCCCTTTGCAGACAAAGATTCCTACGTTTCTATTATTGCGGAAATAGTTAAGAACGAGGAGATTGATCTTATCATACCGACTACAGACCTTGAAACGTTTACTCTTGCAAATGCGAGAAGCTCTTTAGGGTGTGATGTGGCAGCTTCAGATGCTGAAGTGTGCGAAGGCTACTTGGATAAGTACCTTTCTTGGGAAAGACACACTAAGTACGGGATTCCGTTTGTTGATTCACTTCTGCCAAGCATGTATACTACTGGTAAATGGGATAGCATAATTGTAAAGCCAAGGAGGGGCAAAGGTTCTCGAGATTTGCATATAAACCCTGATGATGTTTCACAATTTAACGACAACGACTATATCGTTCAACCATACATTGAGGGGATAGAAGTAACCACAGGTTTTTATGTAAGCTTGAAGGGGAAGTTACACGCCCACATCTCGCTTATTCGTAGTCTTGAAAATGGTGCTACTTCGAGCTGTGAGGTAACCACAGAATACGACCATCTAATTGTTCCTATGCTGGAGAAAATGGTTGAGGCTGGAGGTCTTCGCGGATCGGTTAATGTACAGTCACGGATCACAAAGGAGAATGGGCTATTTCCTTTCGAGGTCAATTGTCGCGTTTCTGGAACAAACTCGATTCGGTCGCATTTTGGTTTTAAAGACGTGGAGTACCTTCTACAGGAAAATCTGCTGAAAGTAGAACCGGAAAGCGCAAATATTATTCAAGGAAAAGCCTTAAGGGTATTAATGGATGTTATATATCCGAATTGCAAAGATTCTGGTACGGACATCAATTCTCAAACTCCCCACATTGTTTTTTAGGAATGATTAAAACAGTTCTTTTTGATGCAGCAAATACGTTGATTCATAAACCAGAGAGCTGGGATATATGGCTCTCTCTACTGAGTTCAAATGGGTTTGAGATAGACGAAAAAGAGCTCAAAAAAGTGCATAAGATTGTATCTGAAACGATAAGATTCCCAGATCGACCAGACAAGGAATTTTACAACCTCTTTAACTCAAAGGTGTTATTTGGCCTTGGTATTTTACCTTCTGATAAGCTTGTCTCAGAACTTTATCAAGCCATAAAAAAATGTGAATGGCGTGCGTTTGATGACGTATCAGACCTTTTGAAGGTAGAAGGTGTATTTTCGGTAGCTTCGAACTTCAACAGTTCTCTAAGGGAAACATTGAGTCAATTACTGCCTATATCTTTTAATCAGGTCGTGGTTTCTGAAGAAATCGGATGTCGAAAACCTACACGGGATTTTTACGAGCAGGTTGTAAGTAGGCTTGGAGTCAAACCCTCAGAAGTTCTCTATGTAGGAGATTCTCTGGAGTTGGATGTTTGGCCAGCACTAAAAGTTGGGATGAACGCTTTTTTGATTGACAGAGACGGTTGCTATCCTCGATATGAAAACAGACTGGATTCTTTTTCGTCCTTAAACCAAGTAATCGGTTCTCTAAATGAAGACTAAGCTATTATCACTTTGCATAGCAGTTTATCAGGAGGAGGAGGTAATTCTAACCTTCATTTCGGAAGTAACTAAAGAGCTTGAAAGGCTTCAGGTTGACTATGAGATTATATTTGTTGATGATGGAAGCACTGATAAGACCGTTAGCTTAATTTCTGAAGCGATCAAGGATAATACACAAATCAGGCTGATTGAGTTTTCTTATAATCATGGAAAACAGGCAGCTATAACCGCAGCTATTGCACATGCTAAAGGAGGTACGCTACTCTATATGGATCCAGACTTGCAAGATCCACCGCATGAAATCGGACAATTTCTGAAGAAGATGGATGAGGGGTATGACTTGGTTTTTGGGGTTAGGAAGGAGAAGAAGGATAGCCTTTTGAACCGTTTGTACTCTAAAGTATTCTGGTCTTCGCTTAACACCTATACGGGTTTACAGATTCCAAAGGGATTGGCTGTGATGCGAATGTTCAATAGAGAATTTGCTGACCAGTTTCTGAGTTACAAGGAACAGAATAGGTTTATTGAGGGGATTTTCATGCGAATTGGCATGAACTACACTACTATCAAAATTGATCAGGAAGAGCGAAGAGCAGGAACCACCAAATACAACTTTAAGAAAAAGATGAAGCTTGCTTTCGATGCTATCTTCGATTTCTCGGAATTACCGCTTCGACTGGCGGTTAGTTTTGGTGTTCTATTAAGTATGTTGGGCTTTATTCTTGCGGTAGTGATCTTTATTCTACACCTGTCAATTATCGATTTTAAGGCTGGTTGGCCATCACTTATTACCGCAATTATTTTCAGTACAGGGCTACAGGTTTTCTTCATTGGAATTGCGGCTCTTTACATTGGACGAATCTATCTCGAGACCAAGCAGCGACCACTTTATTCAATTAAGCGTACATACAATCTGGATCAATGAAAAAACTAGCAATTATTGGCGCTGGTGATCTGGGTCAACTCATTGCCCATCACGCGGCAGCCTGTGGTTATGGGGTTTATGGATTTTATGATGATTTCAATGCAGTCAATTCTGATAACCGGGTTATGGGCAAAACATCAGATGCAAAGCAAGGCTATGATGATGGGCTGTTTTCTCATCTGATGATGGGTATAGGGTATAAGCACTTTGAGGTGAGAAAACGAATGTTCCAGTCTTTTCAAGCACAAGAAATTCCCTTTGCGGTATTGGTTCACCCTTCTTGTATGGTGGAAGAGACGGCTACTGTTGGCGAAGGGAGCTTCTTGCTTCCAGGTTGCACCCTGGATCACAATGTGGTTGTGGGAGACAATGTTCTGCTGAATACTGGCTGTGTCGTATCTCACGACACGGCAATTAGTTCCCACAGTTTTTTGGGTCCTGGAGTTGTGTTGGCTGGCTTTATCAAAATCGGACAATGCTGCATGATTGGAGTCAATTCTACAGTTATCGATAATGTCAGTATTACTGATGAGGTAAGAACAGGAGGAGGAACGGTCGTCACCAAATCCTTGACAGAAAGTGGTTTATACGTTGGCGCACCTGCGCGAAAGTTAGACGAACGAAGTTAGTTGAAAATTGAAAAAGTCAGGGTTTATCGAAGATTCAGAAACGTTGAACAAGCAATAGCGCAAAGACAATGACATTCGTAGTCACATTGAAGTCTCTGAAAAAGACGTTTCTTTCAAGTAGGATTGTCCTATTTCCCATGTTCTATCTGGTTCTAACCCCTAATGACCTCAAGGAAAGGGTTGAAGTTCAGATGGCCGTTATAACTTTTTTCTTTGCTATTTTAATGGGTGTGCTTTTCGAAGAGTCTGGAGCAAAGGCAAATCATGGCAATTTTTTGTGGAAGGCCATGATTGCAAACTATGTGCTGCTTCGCATGCTTTCCTACATAAAGCGAAATTTGAGAAGCATAGGAATTTTTTATTAGGAGTTTACTCGCTACACGTGATTAGTGGAATTGCTTACATCATGAAATATTTAGTCATCGGTTCATACGTTTAAAGGTGGAAATTCAATTTAATAAACCGTACCTCACAGGCAAGGAAACAGATTACCTGCAAGAGGCCGTTGCCACAGGCAAGATTTCTGGTAATGGCATGTTCACAAAAAAGTGCCAGTCCATTCTTGAGAACATCACCGAAACCCCGAAGGTCCTGCTCACCACTTCTTGCACAGATGCGCTGGAAATGTGTGCTATTTTGATGGATATTCAAGAAGGGGATGAAGTGATAATGCCATCATTCACTTTTGTTTCTACAGCAAATGCATTTATTCTTCGAGGGGCGAAGATTGTATTTGTAGATAGCCGAGCAGATCATCCTGGGATGGATGAAGAAAAGGTGGATGAGCTGATTACGGGGAAGACAAAAGCGATTGTGGCTGTTCATTATGCAGGTGTTGCCTGCGATATGGAGAAATTACGTTCAATTGCAGATAGACACAACATTTTTCTCGTGGAGGACGCGGCTCAGGCCATTCAATCTAAATTTAAGTGGTTGGATGGTACCGTAGAAAATCTTGGTTCAATAGGGGATTTAAGTGCCCTCTCTTTCCACGAGACCAAGAACATTCAGTGCGGAGAAGGAGGGGCTTTACTCATAAATAAGACTGAATTCGAGAAACGAGCAGAGATTATTTGGGAAAAAGGAACAAACAGAACTGCCTTTTGGAGAGGTGAGGTTGATAAATACGGCTGGGTTGATATTGGCTCTTCCTTCCTTCCGTCAGAATTGAGTGCGGCATTTCTTTATTCCCAATTGGAAAATGTAGAGAGCATTCAAAAAAGACGACTGGAAATATGGGAACAGTATCATTTAGGGCTGAAGCCCTTGTTTGAAACAGAAAAAGTACGACCTCCTTTCATTCCCACATATGCAACCAATAACGCACACATGTTTTATTTGGTCTGCGCATCAGAAGAGGAACGCATGAGTCTGATTACACATCTGAAAACGGTTGATATTAGTGCGGTATTTCATTATCAGTCACTTCATGCGTCCTCTTATTTTGAGAACAAGCATGACGGAAGACCCTTGCCATGGGCCGACACATACAGTTCTTGTTTGGTAAGGCTGCCGTTTCATCTTCATTTAACCAATGATGAAGTTGACCGCATAGTTGACTCCATAAATACGTTTTACGATTAAATGAGAGTTCCATTCAATGACGTTCAACTTATAAACCAATCTGTCCAATCAGAAATAGAGGAGGCATTCAGACAGGTTTTTAACAGTGGCTCGTTTGTACTAGGTAAGAATGTTAAAGCTTTTGAAGAGAATTATGCGGCCTATAATCAGACGAAAGAGGCTGTTGGTGTCAGCAGCGGATTGGACGCACTAATTCTTTCTTTGAAGGCTCTTGGTATTGGCACTGGCGATGAAGTGATTGTTCCATCAAACACCTACATCGCCACAGCCATAGCTGTAAGTCATGTGGGAGCAACTCCCGTTTTTGTTGAGCCGAAAAAAGACACTTACAACCTTGATCCAAGCCTAATTGAGGCGGCTATCACTAACAGTACTAGGGCCATCATTCCGGTTCATCTTTACGGACAGGCTTGCCAAATGCATGCAATAAATGGCATTGCCAACAAGCATGACTTGTTCCTAGTCGAAGACAATGCACAGGCGCATGGTTCAAGTTTTGATGGTAGAAGGACAGGAAGTTGGGGAGATGCAAACGCAACAAGTTTTTACCCAGGAAAAAACTTAGGCGCCTTGGGTGATGGAGGAGCAATTACAACGGACAATGAAGAGCTGGCGGAACGAATTAAGACACTTCGCAATTACGGAAGTTCTAAAAAGTACTACAATGACCTCATCGGTTATAATAACCGACTAGATGAAATGCAAGCAGCGTTTTTGAGTGTTAAATTGAAGTATTTGAATTGCTGGACGGAAATGCGTCAAAAAGCCGCAAATCAATACTTAATAGAATTGCAGGACGTGGGTGATTTAATCTTGCCAGTCACCCATCCGCTATCAACACATGTTTACCACTTGTTTGTTGTCCGAACCGATAAACGAGACCAACTACAAATCTTTTTGACTGACAATGGCGTTGGTACACTCATCCATTACCCAGTTCCACCTCATTTGCAGAGAGCATACGAAAGCTTAGGACATACAAAAGGAGACTTTCCAATTGCAGAGCGAATGGCCGAAACGTGCTTAAGTTTACCAATGTATCCAGGTATTACCGAAAGTCAGATTCATCAAGTGGTTGCCGGGGTAAAAGCATTTTTTAGTGAGTAAAATTTCAATAGTTATTCCGTGCTATTACAACGAGGAAAACATTCCCATAACAACAGCTGCTCTTCTGGAAAACGAAAAGAAATTTTCTTCTGAGATAACGTTTGAATATGTTTTTGTGGATGATTGCTCTGGAGATGAAACACTAAGAGAGCTGGAGCGTTTTTATCGTACAAACCCACATAAAACAAAGGTTATCTCTTTGGCGGAAAATGTTGGTTCCTACAACGCCATTTTTGCCGGCTTTGAATATGCAACTGGAGACTGTGTGGTGGTAATGAGTGCAGATTTGCAGGACCCACCGGAGCTTATTGAGCAGATGTTTAAAAAATGGACTGGGGGGAACAAGGTTGTAATAGCGGTAAGAAAGCGCAGAAGTGACCCATTCTCTACACGAATCTTAGCCTCTTTGTTCAACATGGTTTTGAGGATTTTTGGTTTGCGTAATTTGCCTTCAGGGGGGTTCGACTTCTGCCTCTTCGACCAATCGCTTGTTCGAGAACTAAAGACGCGAATGAGGTCCGGAATTAACGGGTTATTGCTTTTGCTTCTCATCGAGAAAAACCCATCAATA
>DMRV01000339.1:2630-2901 GCA_003456455.1 Flavobacteriales bacterium | reverse complement strand
TCACAATCAGCTTTTGATGGATGTTATGGAAAAAGTTGCACTCCGACATGATTTCCGTGTATTGTTTCACGAAAAGCCTTTTGCAGGAATCAACGGTTCTGGAAAGCACAATAACTGGGCATTGGCAACCGATACGGGTAAAAACTTACTGAGTCCGGGAAAAACTCCAAAAAAGAATATCCAGTTTCTAACGTTTTTCATCACCACCATTAAGGCTGTGCATGAACATGCCGATTTGCTTCGTGCGAGCATTGCTAGTGCAAGTAACGAC
>DMRV01000339.1:2283-2473 GCA_003456455.1 Flavobacteriales bacterium | reverse complement strand
AGAGATTCTTCTCGATAATACCGATAGAAACCGAACGTCACCGTTCGCCTTCACAGGAAATAAATTTGAATTTCGCGCTGTAGGCTCAACTGCAAACTGTTCATCTGCCATGATGGTTTTAAACACCATTGTTGCTGACCAGCTAGTAAAGTTTCACAATGAAGTTCAAGGATTGGTTGCCAAGGACATG
>DMRV01000339.1:0-2247 GCA_003456455.1 Flavobacteriales bacterium | reverse complement strand
GTTCGATTTGAAGGGAATGGTTATGGTGATGAATGGGTGCGAGAAGCAAAGAAACGAGGTCTTTCAAATGTAAAAACCACTCCTGATGCTTTAGATTTTCTTCTTGCAAAGAAGTCGCGAGAGCTTTTTGAGAAGAATCAAATACTAAATGAAAGAGAATTAGATGCGCGCTACGAGATTGACCTTGAGCGTTACACCATGAAGATTCAGATTGAATCTCGAGTAATTGGTGATCTTGCCACCAATCATATAATTCCTACGGCTATTGAATATCAAAACCTATTAATAACAAATGTTACTGGGTTAAAGCAGGTGCTAACTGACAAGGAATTTGAAAATCTTGCAAAAGAGCAGATGAGCATGATTCGTGAAATTTCTGAACGAATGACAGCAATTAGAACGCTTGTTGAAGCAATGATTGGAGAACGGAAGACCGCAAATCAACTTGAAAGTGCAAGAAAACAAGCCGGTTCATACTGCGAAAAGGTATTTCCTTATTTCGAAAAAATAAGACGAGAGGTAGACAAGTTAGAGCTGATAATTTCTGATGAGTATTGGCCTTTACCAAAGTATCGCGAACTACTCTTTAATAGATAATAGCAATTTACATACATAAAGGGTTAGTTTCGCGGATGAAATCTGAGATTCCAAACCCAATAACAGCGTTTCGGTCTCAGTTGTCCAATCAAATATTTATTTATTTTAGCAGCCGCCTAAGACAAGGATTTAAATCATGAGAATTACCAAGTTCCTAATAGTCGCAATTATTGCAGGATTGTTTTCAACCAATGCAATTGCACAAAAAGACCATCTTGCAGTAGCCGACCAGGCTTTTGAAGGTCAAGAGTATTATAAAGCTATCACGCTTTTGAAAAAGGCCTACTCCAAGGAGAAGGATAAGGCAAATAAGGCCGAAATAATTTTTAAAACAGCAGAATGCTATCGTTTTGTAAACGATTCGAAGCAAGCTGAAACTTGGTACAGAAAAGCACTCAAGATTAAATATCCTGAGAATAATGTTCAACTGTATTACGCAAACGCGTTGAAAGCGAACGGTAAGTTCGAAGATGCTATTGTTGAGTACGAAAAGTATTCCGAATTAGTTCCAGATGACCCGAGAGGAAAGAACGGTGCAGAAGCATGTGCGTTGGCTCAGAAATGGGTTGATAATCCTTCTCGTTACGTAGTGGAAAATGCAGTTCAGTTGAACGGTAAGAATATGGATTTTTCCCCTTCTTATGCTTCACGAAATCACAAGGAACTGTATTTTACTTCATCAAGAGACAATGCTTCAGGTAATGAAGTTGATGGATGGACTGGTCAAGGCTTTACTGATATTTTTTCAGCAACAATAGATAATAAGGGGAAATGGAGCAAGCCTAAGCCGCTTCCAGCAACTATTAACAGTATCTATAATGAAGGTGCTGCTGTAATGAATAATGATTTCAACCAGATGATTTTCACTCGTTGTGGTGTTAAGAAGAAGGTGAAAATGGGTTGCGAGTTGTACGCAACCAATAAGAACGGTGATACCTGGACAGAGGCTGAAGTACTTCCTTTCTTTGTAAAGGATGAAGGCGATGACAGCACACAGGTAACTGTTGGTCATCCAGCCCTTTCAGCTGACGGCAAAGTTCTAGTATTTGCTTCTGACGCTGAAGGCGGAAAAGGCGGTAGAGATCTTTGGAAGTCAACTTTTGATGAGGAGAAGAAAAGATGGGAGAAGCCAGTTGCTCTAGCGAGTATAAACACTCCTGGAGACGAAATGTATCCGTTTATCCATGCTGATGGAACATTGTATTTTGCTTCAAACGGACATATCGGAATGGGTGGTCTTGACATCTTTATGGCTGAGGCACAAGGAGAAGATTGGGGACAAGTTACTAACATGCGCTCTCCTATCAATTCTTCAGGAGATGATTTTGCTATTATATTCGAAAAAGAACAAGAGAAAGGATTTTTCACTTCTAACCGTGAGGACGGAAAAGGAAGCGATGATATTTATTCATTCTTATTACCAGCGCTTAAGTTCACGCTTTGTGGTACTGTTACCGATTACAAAACGAAGGCTGCAATTGGTGATGCTACAGTTTCAATTGTAGGAACAGATGGTTCTTCTTTAGAAACTACAACTGATTCAAAAGGTAAGTACTGTTTCGATCTTGCACCTGCAACGTCATATGTAATTACTGCTGGGAAGAAAGATTTCTACCTAAACAAAACTGGAAAGACAACTACAGTTGGATT
>DMRV01000197.1 GCA_003456455.1 Flavobacteriales bacterium | reverse complement strand
TGGCGAGCCTTGTTCAGGTGGTCTATTCGATTTCGGTCTTTACTTCTTCCATAACGTTCATCAACTATTGGAAATTGGAAGTGGCCCTTACTTCTACCTTCCAAAAATGGAAAGTCACTTAGAAGCACGTTTGTGGAACGATGCTTTTGTAATGGCGCAGGATGAATTGGGAATTGCACAAGGAACTATCAAAGCGACTGTTCTTATCGAAACAATCCTTGCCTCATTTGAATTACACGAGATTCTTTGGGAATTGAAAGACCACTCAGCAGGATTAAACTGCGGACGTTGGGATTACATCTTCTCATACATCAAGCGTTTCAGAAATCATCCAGAATTCATCGTTCCGAACAGAGATCAAGTAACGATGGCTTCCCCATTCATGGATGCTTATTCTCGATTGGTAATCCAAACATGCCACAAACGGAACGTTCACGCCATGGGCGGAATGGCAGCTTTCATTCCTATTAAAGGAGATGAGGCGGCCAACGAAGCTGCGGTTAATAAAGTGAAGAACGATAAAATCCGCGAAGCGAAAAACGGACACGATGGAACATGGGTTGCGCATCCAGGATTGGTTCAAACGGCACTGGATGTATTCAATGAATATATGCCAACTCCAAACCAAATAACCAAAGCGCGGACAGAAACCATTACTGCTGCTGATTTGATTGAAGTTCCGAAGGGAACTATCACGGAAGAAGGCGTTCGCAAGAACATCAACGTTGGAATTCTTTATATCGAAAGCTGGCTACGCGGAAACGGAGCTGCTGCCATTTACAATCTGATGGAAGATGCAGCAACTGCAGAGATTTCAAGAACGCAAGTTTGGCAATGGATTCAGCGTGGTGCTGAATTAGAAGACGGACGAAAAGTCTCGTACGATATGGTGGAAGGTTTTATACCATCCGAACTTGAAAAAATTGAAGCTTATGTTGGAAGTGACGCCTTCAACAACGGAAAATTTGAATTGGCAACTGAGCTTTTCAAGAAGCTTGTTGCAACAGAGGAATTCGAAGAATTCCTTACTCTAAATGCTTACAACTACATATAATTATATAACCATAAAACATGGACAATTCACAACCGAATTATGTTTCTGCACTAGAAACAGTTAAAAATTTGAAAGCAAAGTATGGTAATGCTTGGGGAGAAATAAACCCTGAACATGCAGCACGTATGTTAACTCAAAACCGTTTTAAAACGGGGTTGGATATTGCAAAATACACAGCAGCTATTATGCGTAAAGACATGGCGGCTTACGATGCGGACCAATCGAAGTATACTCAATCATTAGGTGCGTGGCACGGCTTTGTAGCTCAGCAAACCATGATTGCGGTTAAAAAACATCACAAGACTACTCAAGGAAGGTATATCTATTTGTCTGGTTGGATGGTTGCAGCTTTACGTTCTGAGTTTGGTCCATTACCTGATCAATCTATGCACGAAAAAACGTCTGTGCCTAAATTGATTGCAGAGATATATGATTTCCTAAAGCAAGCAGATGCAACAGAACTAAATGATTTGTTCCGAAGAAAAGCTGCAGGGGAAGATGTTCAAGATTTGATCGATAATTTTGAGACACATGTTGTGCCAATTATTGCAGACATCGATGCTGGTTTTGGTAACGAAGAAGCTACGTACTTATTGGCTAAAAAAATGATTGAAGCCGGTGCTTGTGCCCTTCAAATTGAAAACCAAGTATCTGATGCTAAGCAATGTGGTCATCAAGATGGTAAAGTAACCGTTCCGCATGAAGATTTTATTGCCAAACTAAATGCACTTCGATATGCATTCTTAGAATTAGGTGTAGAAGAAGGAATTATCGTTGCTCGTACAGATTCTGAAGGAGCAAGCTTAACTCAAAAATTGCCAGTATCAATGGAGCCTGGAGATTTAGCTTCTCAATATTTAGATTTTGTGGATGCAGAAGAAGTAAGCCTTGATGAAGTAAATGACAATGATGTTCTTCTAAAAAGAAACGGAAAACTAGTTCGTCCTAAACGTATGCCTAACGGTTTATATAGCTTCAGAGCAGGCACGAACATCGACAGAGTTGTATTGGATTGTATCACTAGTTTACAGCACGGTGCAGATTTACTTTGGATTGAAACGCCAACTCCAGATGTTGACGCTATTGCTGCAATGGTGAACAGAGTAAAAGAACAAGCGCCTAATGCAAAATTATGCTACAATAATTCGCCATCATTTAACTGGACTTTGAATTTCCGTAAACAAGCGTACGCTCGTTGGGAAGCTGCTGGAAAAGATCTTTCGGAATATGATGTAAATGAATTAATGCACTCAAAATATGATGATTCAGCATTGGGTCTTGAGGCAGATGAAAAAATTAAAACATTCCAAGAAGACTCAGCGAAAGCCTCGGGTGTTTTCCATCACTTGATTACTCTGCCTACTTATCATACAACCGCTCTACACATGAACGATCTTTCTAAAGGTTACTTTGGAGAAGACGGTATGTTAGCATACGTAGGTGGTGTTCAGCGCCAAGAATTACGTAAAGGAGTTTCTTGTGTTAAACATCAGCGTATGGCAGGTTCGGACTTAGGTGATGACCATAAAGAATTTTTCGCTGGAGATAAGGCCTTGAAGGCAGGTGGTTCTAAAAACACATCGAATCAGTTTGAGATGTCAAAGTAATTAAATTAGATTTTTAGACCATTGGGTTTACAGATACTGCGATGACAGGAAGTACCGAAACTGAGCAGTTTCGCTAAGAACTAAATCCACCCCCTTCGACTAAAGAGCCCGTTAGACAGTTGTCTAACGGGCTCTTTTTATTATTCCAATTAGTGCTCCCAAAGGTGATGCTCCATCGCTGACAAATCGCCTTTTAAACACTCAATCCATTATTAAAAGAATTTCGATGAACATGCCGTAAAAATCCCGGGCGAATCATACCAGCATATAGGTAAAGAAGCAAGACGTTAGATTTAAGACATCTCAATATAACGTCAAGTCCATAGTATTTTGTTGAATTCCTCGAGAAAGAAATTTCAGCAAACAAAAAAGCCGTCATGCTTATTGCATAACGGCTTTTCGGAATTCACTTATAAAATCTTAGTATTCCCAAAGATCATGCTCCAAAATAAAGATATCGTCTTTAATCTTCTCTGCCTCTAACAACTGATCAATACCGTTTAACATGTACTCAGCAATCTGTCTATCGTAAACATTCTTCTCTTTGTATATGTAAGAACCAAACATTCGCTTCCAGAAAATATCCTCCATTGTACGTCTCTCTGCATCATTCTGACGATTAAACACCTCAGCACTTGCAAAAATATTCCTTGCTTCAGGAAAATAAACCCAAAACATAGGCTCCGTACCACGAATTTCACCTGTCTGTCTATCAACATTGTCCGCTACCGGTTGAATGCCAATGATTCTTACATCAAGAATTGACTTCTGTCTATCAAAAAACCAATCCTCTTTCAATCTAAACTCCTTCACATTGGCAGGATTAAATTCCTCCTCAATAACGGTCATTTGTAAATCGTAAGGAGGTTCTGGGCTCTCAATATACTGAGTATCTATAAAGCTCAATTTACGTTCTATCTCAGCCTTTGTAAGAGTCATTGTGAACTCATCATCCAACGGATCATACGCAGTCAAACTACCTTCACGAACAGCTTCGATTATCACCTGCGTCAGACTTCTCCTATTCTTAATCGCCTCGGTAGGAAAATAAAGAGGGTGATTTATTTTTTCTCTGAGATCGAGTTTACGCCAGATACGTGTTGCCCACATCACATCTGCTTCACGCAAATGGGTGTAAGGAATAACCTTCCTTGTAGGGTAATGTTCTTTAACATAAACCCCGTCCAATACGTTCTGAGCAGTTGATTCTATCGCTAAAAACGATGAAACTCCTAGAACAACGGTCAATATGGCAAGCAACTTTTTCATGGCATTCATGTTTTAGTTTATACTTCCACTCTTATCTAATTTTCAAACTAATTGGCGAAAGGTCTTTAGGAGTAACGCCAGAAGCAGGCCGATTATTCTCATCAAGCATAACCGCCTTAATGTTTTCTATATAGACTCTCGACCCCTTCTTTAGTCTTTTAATCTGATCTAAATCCCCGTTTGGTATACTACTACCAGTTACTTGCTTCGTAATAAGGTCAGTCCCCACTTGAAAAACAAGATCAAACTTTGTCACTTTGAAAAACAATTCAAAATCGAAATTTTCCATCTTAGGAATGACTGTAGGTGCAGCAGCAAGTCGGTTAGCTGAAACCAATCCTTCCTTTGTACCGGCAATAGTGGCGACAGGAGCAGGGACATCTTTTACACGAAATTCGAATTCACCCATTTTTCGTTGCTTTCCATCAACTTCCGCAGAAACAATAACCTTTGCTGTATTTCCGCCTTTAACCTCAGCTATGTAATTTCCTTTTCCGGCCTTAGCATCAGGACGTAGGCTTCCACCTTGTAGCGATGGCTTAACCAATTCAGGCGCAACACCAGGTACAGAAATAGATATAGGATTTTTCACACCACGGTAGAGCACATTCATCTTGGTTGGAGAAACTACCACACCAGACTTCATAACCATGTATTCCCCAGCAAATGGATACTTCAGAAACTGACCCGAAGGTGCCTTCACCTTAATAATACCTGAATATTTCTGAAGTCCCTCACGTGATGCTTTAACCACATAACTACCAACTCCCCTATCAACTTTAACAGAAGATGTATCGATGGGCCCTACTATTTCATTTACAGATGTGTCTACCTTGCCTATTTGTACTTGCGGATTCTGTGTAGTACTGAAAGCTGCAACAAAGATTTCCGCTTTGTAATCATCGCCCTGAAACACCAAGTTTGGAGCAATAATCTTAGCTGCTAACGTATCAAACTTAAAGTCACTTGCATCTACCTCTCGGTATAGATATTTTACCACGTCAGACTCAGCGTTTCTTACGTCAGTTTGAATTTTAGTCAAATTCGTAATAACAGCAGCCAATGGAATGTGGTAAAAGTTCGCCAAATGCCAACTTTGCTTTTCTGAATTGCTAATCGGCAACATGGTATCTGTATTGAAATTCAACTTCAACGCATCAATGATACTTTGACCTTTTTTCGGGTCTAACTTATCAATCAGTCCATTCTTGAATTCGGTCAGACCAGTTGCTAACTCGAATGCGGTATGAGGTCCTTCTTTCAACTTTCCTTCATCACCTCCAATCATAATGTTGGTCGGAATGTCATAGTTATCCTTGGAATTCACGTTCTTCAAACCGAACACAGAGTCCACAACAAGTTGAGCTGCCGCTCGTTCAACTTCGTTATTCGCATTCGCAACCTTGGCCAAAAGTGCATTCGTTTCGGTTGAATCCAACTTATCCGTACGCATTACCAAATATTGCTTCAACTCTTCAATTTGTGCAACCATCCCTTCTGATGCATTCTGCACGTCAATGGCCATATCATACCACTTCTGAACTTTCTTTTGATCATTAAGAAGAGCAGCCTTGAAGGCATCATACTGCGACCCATTCTTATTTGCAAAGTTCTTGTTAGTTACGATCAGGCTATCGTTAATAAGGATGAACGAGTTCAGAATCTCCTTGGATACGTTCAACGCCAATAAGGCGGTGAGTACCAAGTACATCATCCCGATCATTTTTTGTCTTGGGGTCTCTTTTCCTCCGCTCATTTTCTAATTCAGTTCGATACTGTTGTTAGGTTTTTGAAATTGAAAATGACAATTATCCCTGAGGACGATTCATCGCAGACAACATATTTCCGTAAACTGTGTTAAGAGAGCTAATATTCTGAGCAAGTTGTGAAACTTCCGTCTTATACTTTTTAGCGTCATCCACAGACTCGTTCAGAGTACTCATCAAGTCGTTCATTCCAGCGTAGAGACTATCTGAAGATTCCAAGAATTGCTTCGTTCCAGACAATTGAAGAGCATACTGAGAATTAAGCTGAGTAATGTTTTCAGCCATCTTCTTCATTTCAGAACCAACGTCAACACCTTCATCATCCACAACCATTGCACCCAACGATGCAGAGGCTTTGGTGTATGCATCAGAAAGGTTTCCAACAGTTTCAGCAGCCTTTTTTACGTTACCAACATATTGTTCAGTTGCAACTGATGCGTCAGTAATGTCGCTCATCTTAGAAACGTTCTCTCCTAGCGAACGCAAATTATTACCGAGACTTTCAATGAGCTCAGGACCGATTTTAGCATCTTCGAGTAGGTTGTCTAGCTCTTGAGAAGCAGAAAGTCCTTTACTTCCATCTCCCCCTCCTTCACCAGGAATACCAGCTAACTCTGGGTACACCAAACTCCAGTCTGGATCCTCATGTGGTTTCTCAAATGCGGAGAAGAAGAAAATAATAGCTTCAACAGACAGACCTACAACCAACATGGGACCAGCTCCTGGCCAGTGCTGGATTTTAAACATTGCTCCAACAATTACTACTGCTGCTCCGAAGCCATATAACTTCGCCATGAAACTTTTCCACTTTTTCCCCTGCATGACTCTTACTTGATTAGGTTAATATTTAATAATTGTTGGTTTTACTACTTCTCTAGAAATCTGCTTTATCCCGCCCTAGGAACGTCATTACCGTTCTAAACCCGACATAGCACTTGGCTGTATCTTGATATTCGTACGTACGTGTTCCCGTTTGAAGATAATATCCTATATCCTTCCAAGACCCTCCACGAATAACTTTTCTTTTCAATGACGGAGGATCTGAATCCTTCGCTTCGTAAAAATAATCTGGATTAAGATCATGTGTAAAACTAAATGCACTTTCATCATATGCGTTTTTAGTCCACTCAGCTACGTTACCAGCCATACAATACAAACCATAATCATTTGGTGCATATCTGTAAACTTTCACAGAATGAAAACCGCCATCCGCAACGTAATTACCTCTGAGCGGCTTATAGTTTGCCAAGAAGCAACCACGGCTATTTCTTATATACGGACCTCCCCATGGGTAAGGCGACAAATCTAAACCGCCCCGAGAAGCATACTCCCACTCAGATTCAGAAGGCAATCTAAAATCTTGAACAAACGTCTCATCATTACTCGCCAACCAACTATTCAACAATTGCGTTCTCCAAATACAAAATGCCCTAGCTTGTTTCCAAGTAATTCCTACAACGGGGTAATCATCGAAAGCAGGATGCCAGAAATACATATTCGTCATCGGCTCGTTAAACGAGTAGGTAAAATCATGAATCCAAGCCAATGTATCAGGGAACACGTTGATGATATCGCGCTTGATGAACACAGATCGGTCTTTCATTCCTTGCTCTCGATTTTCCTTGCGGGCAGCTTCTTTTAAATCAATCCAGAAATACTCGAAATTCAATTTTCGCGTATCCAACTCTCTTCTACGATAGAAACGCTCATGTTCTGGGAGATACATCTCTTCCAGAATCTCCATATACTCTTCATCGTCATATTCAACATACTCATCCCAGTTGATGCGCTCACCATATTCACCCTCTTCTAAAAGGTGATCCTCACCAATTAGCAAATGAGCAATAGAGTCTCGCACCCAGTGAACGAATTGTCTGTATTCATTATTGGTAATTTCAGTCTCATCCATGTAGAAGGCCTGAACAGAAACCGTTTTTGCCTTAGAGGTCACAGCATAAGGAACATCCTGATCACTAGGCCCCATATTATAACTACCCATAGGAATATAGAGCATACCATATGGATCTTCCATATACCAGTCCTCTCTTCCCTGAACGCCAGTTAACTGACCTCTGCCGTAATTACCACAACTACTGAGGCTACTTAGAGCAGCCGCCAACACACTTATGAAAAGCAGTTTTTTCATGGTACTTCTTTTTGACACAACAAGCATAGGGAGTCTGCTCGCTATAATGATTAACATAGTTTGAATAAACTGTTTCGCAACTGACATCCCTCTAAAATTTTTCCCAACCAACACTTAGACTAGGTATCAGCCATGCTTGAACGAAACTTTTTTTCAAATGTTGCAAAAAATGTTTTTGACTTAAAGGAATCGAACGTTTCTGTAACGCTGATTTGAAACTGGAGACTGCAATTTGTAGCAGTACCCTAGCATAATTTCGTGACTACCACTGCTGTAGTTATTGATACCAGAAGTAGTAACGTCATAAGAATACCCAACTCTAAA
>DMRV01000094.1:2258-3825 GCA_003456455.1 Flavobacteriales bacterium | reverse complement strand
TTCACATGAAGAGGCTTATTCAGTACCCGGGGCGGGACTTGAACCCGCACGACCGCAATTGTCACAGGATTTTAAGTCCTGCGTGTCTACCAATTCCACCATCCGGGCCCAATACACAAAATCCTCCTTAGGGAGGATTTGCGTTTGAGAGTGAGCGAGAAACGGGATTCGAACCCGCGACCCCGACCTTGGCAAGGTCGTGCTCTACCACTGAGCTATTCTCGCAAAATTGGACTGCAAAACTAAATAAATTACTTGCTCTGCAAAATCACTTTCTAGTTCCAAGCAACTTCTTTATTCCGTGCAGTTTTAAAAGTGCTTCAACTGGCGTAAGCGTGTCAATATCAATCCCTTCAATTTCCTCTGTAACTTGTTCAAGAACAGGGTCATCCAACTGAAAGAAACTCAATTGCATATTATCTATAGAAGTCTTTTTATTCGGTTTTCCAGAGTTGTCTGAGTGAGACTCTTCCAGTTTGCTAAGAATTTCTTTTGCTCGATTTACAACTACGGACGGCATTCCGGCCATTTTGGCCACATGAATCCCGAAACTGTGTTCTGTTCCACCCGGAAGTAACTTTCTAAGGAATAAAACTTTTTTACCTACCTCTTTTACGCTTACGTGGAAATTCTTGACGCGCTCAAAACGATTTTCTAGATCATTTAATTCGTGATAATGCGTTGCGAACAACACATTTGGATTTGCCTTTTTTCCTTGATGCATGTACTCTACAATAGCCATGGCGATGGAAATACCATCGTAAGTACTGGTGCCTCGACCAATCTCATCCAAGATAACGAGGCTTCGAGATGTCATATTATTCAGAATACTCGCAGCTTCATTCATTTCTACCATAAAGGTTGACTCTCCTTGAGAGAGGTTATCCGATGCACCAACTCTGCTAAATACTTTATCAACAATTCCTAACGTAGCACTTTTGGCAGGAACAAAACATCCCATTTGCGCCATGATGGTTATGAGAGCCGTTTGCCGAAGCAGCGCAGATTTACCGGACATATTAGGTCCTGTGATTACTAAAACCTGTTGGGTTTGGTTGTTCAGATACACATCGTTGGTAACATAACTCTCGCCAATTGGAAGTGATTTTTCAATCACTGGATGTCTTCCATCTTTAATTTGAATGATGCTTTCTTCAGCGAACTGCGGTTGAACATATTGGTTCACCCCGCTTACCTCGGTAAATGAGAGTAGACAGTCAATCTGCGCGAGTAGATTAGCGTTCTGTTGTAGGAAGATGACATATTGATTCAAGTTCGCTAGAACCTCTTGATAGAGCCTTGACTCAAGCGCTAGAATCTTTTCTTCTGCACCAAGAATTTTTTCCTCATAAACTTTTAGCTCTTCGGTAATGTATCGCTCTGAGTTGACCAATGTTTGTTTTCGAACCCATTCTTCAGGGACTTTGTCTTTATGAGTATTAGTCGTTTCGAGATAATATCCGAAGACATTATTAAAACCAATTTTCAGACTTGTAATCCCGGTTGCTTCTGATTCCCGTTTCTGGATTCCAACCAAATAGTCTTTACCCGAAAACGAAAGTTCGCG
>DMRV01000094.1:0-2250 GCA_003456455.1 Flavobacteriales bacterium | reverse complement strand
TGAAATACATTTCTCCAATGTTTCAAGTGCATCGGAACATGGGTTTATGAGGTTAGCTATTTCGGCTAATCCTTCACACTTGAGAGATTTTACATTTGCGATTAACGAAGGAAGTTCATTGAGAGATCGGGTTAGGGAAAGCAGTTCTCTAGGATTTACTCGTCCTGTCGAAATTTTGGAAGCCAGCCTTTCTAAGTCGGCAATGTTATTCAGTGAAGCGCTTATTTCATTTCGAGTTTGTTCAGAGTTTAAAAGTTTAGCAACACCATCTAGTCTTTTTTCAATTTGAGATTGCTCTTTTAGAGGAAACGCAACCCAACGTTTCATCATGCGAGAACCCATCGGGGTTTGGGTTTTGTCAATAATGTCAAGCAAACATTTTCCGTCTGATTGGTTCGGTCTGAGTATTTCGAGGTTGGCAGCAGTAAACCCATCAACCCACATAAACTTTTCCTCTTCAATTCTAGAAAGTGCGTTGATGTGAGCTGTTTTGTTATGCTGCGTATCAGATAGATATTGAAGAGCCGCACCTGCCGCAATCACACCGTCCTCGAGGTGTTCTATTCCAAATCCCTTCAGGTTTTTGGTTCCAAAGTGGTTGTTTAGAGTTTCCGTTCCGAATTGACTTGTGTAAACCCAATCTTCCATCGTAAACGTGCAATGGCCATCGCCAAATGTTTCATGAAATTGATTTCGATAACTCTTCCTGAAAAGAATTTCGCTCGGCTCAAAATTCTTTATCAGCTTCTTGATATAAAGCTCATTTCCTTGAGCAACTAAAAACTCACCAGTGGAAATATCTAAGAATGAAATTCCAATGTTGGATGAGTTGAAATGAAGGCTGCACAAAAAGTTGTTTGACCTTTGCTCCAGCACATTATCATTGAACGAAACACCTGGCGTTACCAATTCAGTAACGCCACGTTTTACAATGCCAATGGCTTGTTTTGGGTCTTCCAATTGATCGCAGATAGCTACGCGGTGGCCTGCCCTTACAAGCTTAGGAAGATACGTTTCTAGAGAATGATGAGGGAATCCGGCCAATTCAACATGTGATGCTTTGCCATTTGCCCGTTTGGTCAGAACGATTCCCAGAACTTTGGAAGCTCTAATTGCATCTTGCCTGAAAGTTTCATAAAAGTCACCTACGCGAAAAAGTAGCAACGCGTCTGGGTACTTTGCCTTGATGGCATTGTACTGTTTCATCAGCGGTGTTTCCTTGTCTTTTTTAGCAGTAGTTTTTGCCAACGGAGTTCTGTTTTACTTTCGTGAGTCCGAACGTGCTAAGTTAATTATATAGGTTGCCGTTTGCGAAATACAGTACTTGATATTGAAAGCTATGAAAGGAAGGAAATTGCAGATGGATGAATTGAGTAGAAAGAGTATTGATGATTTTAAAAAGTTGGATAAACTGCCAATTGTTGTTGTGTTGGATAATATTCGTAGTCTTCATAATATTGGTTCAGTTTTCCGTACTGCGGACGCCTTTGCAATAGAGAAGATTGTTCTCTGCGGAATCACGGCCCAACCACCACATCGCGAAATTCAGAAAACAGCCTTGGGAGCCACTGAATCCGTTGCATGGGAATATGCGGAGAGTTGCATTATGGCAATTGAGCAGTTACGCAAAAGCAACTACCGAATCTGCGGAGTCGAGCAAGTTGCAGGTAGCATCATGCTTGATAAGTTTCAGCTCGAAACATCTCCGATGGAAATAGCTTTGGTCTTCGGAAATGAAGTTAAAGGGGTAGCCCAAGAAGTTTTAGATGTCTGTGATGATTTCATAGAAATCCCACAAAACGGAACAAAGCATTCACTTAACGTTTCAGTTTCCGTAGGCGTGGTACTCTGGGAGATAGTTAAAAAGTTTAGCGCATAAAAAAGCCCGTCACAATTGTGACGGGCTTTTCTTTAATTAAGTTGGTTTTTCTTATTGAAGAATAAAATCTACTCTTCTATTCACATTAAGAGCTTCATCTGAAACAGATAGTGGATTGCCTTCTCCAGCACTTTCTACAGTGAACCTTCCGGCATCAAGACCATAAATCTTTACTAAATGATCAACTGCTGCTTGAGCTCGTTTCTCGGCCAATGAACTATTGTAGTCTTCTGCACCAGTTTTATCCGCGCTACCTACAACTTTTACTTTAGCTCCAGAATCAGCTTTCATCACTTTCGCAACTTCCGCAAGTCTATCATAACTAGACCAGTAATCGATTCTAGCACTGTTAACCTTGAAGTAGATAGAAG
>DMRV01000206.1 GCA_003456455.1 Flavobacteriales bacterium | reverse complement strand
CCAGTTCGGAATTACCTACAATGGCTATGAGGCTTGGGCTAATGTTCCTGTTGAACGCCAACGAATGATTGATCTTATCAAAGAAACTCAGGCCAATGGCGTTGTTTTCATTTCGGGTGATGTGCATTGGGCGGAAGTATCTAAGCAAGAAGTAGAAAACGGTTATCCGCTGTATGACATCACTTCAAGCGGGATTACCCAAGAATGGAGTTCAACCGAACCAAATGATAATCGAATAGGAGAACCGTTTCGTTCCAATAATGCTGGAATGATTGAGGTTGATTGGGAGCAAGAAGACCCGACCATTCAATTCAAAATTATCGATGTGAATGGGGTGGAGGTTTTAACTCATGAAACTCATTTAAGCGAGTTTAGCTTCTAATCTCTTGGAGATTGCTAGTAGGCCTATGAAGGTTAAGGCTCCATTCAATACCAATAACTCAAATCCGAATTTGTAACCACCAAGCCAAGCTTCAGAATTTGCATTGATGATGTAGGTGATAACGGGCGATGCTAAACAGATGAACGGCACTAGTTTGTCACGCACATTGAGTTTTGTAAACAGTCCAAAAGCATAAAGCCCAAGCAGCGGACCGTAAGTATATCCGGCCACTCGAAAAACCGCACTTATCACACTTTCATCGTTCACCCATTTGAAAATCATAATGGTAAGGACAAGTATCGCAGACATAATTACATGAACCTTCTTGCGCAACTTGGTCTGGTCATTCTTGGGTTTCTTTTCAATATCGAGAATATCTACGCAAGCGGAAGTTGTGAGCGCAGCCAAAGCTGAATCTGCACTTGAATAAGCCGCTGCCACCAATCCAAGAATGAAGAGAATTCCAACAATAATGGGTAGCTCTCCGCTTGTCGCTAGCAATGGATAAAGGTTGTCTGTCTTGTCAGGAATGGAAATTCCTTTTGCTGTCGCAAACAAGTAGAGTAACGCACCAAGCGCGAGGAAGAATAGATTCACGAAAACCAGTACAATGCTGAAGCTAAACATGTTTTTCTGCGCTTCGCCAATGTTTTTGCAGCTCAGGTTTTTCTGCATCATATCTTGGTCTAGCCCAGTCATTACAATGGAAATGAAGGCTCCAGCGATGAATTGTTTCCAGAAGTACTTAGGGTGATTCACATCCTCGAAAAAGAAGATTTTGCTGTAATCGCTGCCCCTGATGGTTGAAACCATTTCGCTAAAGCCAAAACTGAGTTCCTGGCTAATGATTGCAACCGTAAATACGACCGCCAGTAACATGAAAAGCGTTTGCAAAGTATCGGTCCAGATGATGGTTTTGATGCCGCCTTCGTACGTGTAGAGCCAAATAAAAACAATGGTGGCGATAACTGTTACAATGAATGGCACTCTCCAAGCATCGAAAATGGTGAGCTGCAAAACTCCAGCCACCAGATACAGTCTGAAGGCTGCTCCGATTGTTCGCGATAGTAAGAAGAAAGACGCTCCTGTTTTGTAGCTGTATCGCCCAAAACGGTCATCTAAATAAGTGTAAATGGATGTGAGATTAAGTCGATAATAGAGTGGCATCAAAACCGTAGCAATTACGGTGTAGCCGACCAAGTAACCCAACACCATTTGCATGTAGCTGAATTGCGAAGTGCCAACCCATCCTGGAACGGAAATGAAGGTTACGCCACTCAGACTTGTGCCTATCATTCCAAAGGCCACCACCCACCAAGGCGAGTTTTTGTTGCCAATGAAGAAGGATTCGTTGTCTGCCCCTTTTGAGGTCACTTTTCCGATAATGAAAAGAACCACGAAATAGGCAGCAATGATGGAGAGGATGAGTGTTGGCGACATGGATTCGAAATTATTGCCGTTCTGTCCTGTTTTAACGCTGGTTCGAACGAGTTATTCAACTTATGTTTGTGCGTAACCCATGATTAATTTCGTCTATCTAGCCCACTCGCAAGAGCGTTTTATTAAACAAGCCGTGTTTTCGGTTTTATCGCTACTCGAGTATCTCAGCGATTCGACATTTGATAGCCGTGTAATTGTTTACACTGATCAGCCCGATTATTTCTCACGGCTAAAGGTTGAAACGGTCTTAATTGGTAAAGCTGAATTGAAAGAGTGGCGGGGTTCTATTGACTTTGTACATCGGATGAAAATCTGTGTACTTCAAGATACCGCCAAAAGATTTGACGGTCGATTTTTTTACTTGGATACTGATAATTGCGCGTTTCAAAGCCCAATCTCGCTGTTGAAACAGTGGAGAGACGACACTGTATTTATGAGTTCTCTGGAATATGTTTTGGAAAACCCAGGCGATTTGGTTGGAAAGAAATACAAGCGCTTTTTTAAAAAGCAGTCTCATTTCATCGGAAAAGTGCAGTCTTATGAGGTCACATTAAGACAGGAATGTTGGAATGCGGGTGTTATCGGTTTGCCTCGCGAAGCCATTAAATATTTGCCTGATGTACTAGCGTTGTGTGATGAAATGCACAAAGCGTTTCCGAAGCACCTTTCTGAACAAATGGCCTTTAATATTGTGATGGGACATCATTTCCAATTAGTCGGATTCTCTGATTTCAGCTATCACTGGTTTGGTCACGGACAAGCAATCAATAAAATCATCGATAGCGTTTTGATTGACTATCCTAGCGTGCATCTAGATGAGTTGATAGAAAACGTGCGCCAAGTAAAACAAGAGGTTATTGATGCGCCACTGAACCCCGATAAATTACCATGGTACAAGCGCTGGTTTAAGTAGTCGTTTTTCTCCTCAATCATTTATCTCTGGATGAGTCCTTCGTAGCTTTCGGTTGGTTTCTGCTAATTCCTAGTTCCAGTTCATTCTCGTTTTTCTTATCTTGGGGCACTCTCCAAGTTTTTAATTAAAAAATCTAGTCGGCCGATTTCGGTTTGGCTTCACTTGTCCCTAAGGGGATGACTATATCAACAGAAAAACACTTTACACTCCT
>DMRV01000144.1:3578-4395 GCA_003456455.1 Flavobacteriales bacterium | reverse complement strand
TGAAATGTGTCGGTAGTTGGGCAAATCACCGTTAATAGCCCAACACAATGATGTGAATAAGCAGTAATGGCGAAAGCATTGGTGTTATGGCCTTTATCATCAACCTGACAATCCCCACTATTAAATTGGACTGCAACATGTAATTCAATATCGTCCGCAGTAGTCGGGTTAGAAGGTATTACTGATATTCCTGTAATTGTTCCTTGAGCAAGCAGTTGTGAAGCGGAAATTAAGAGCAGAAGAAAAGGAAAGATGAATTTCATGATAGGGGATTTTCAGGATAAACGTAGGTTGTAGAAGACGGTTGTCAAAACTGGAGAAGCAACACGGTTGTAAATTGAAGTAGCATGGTTCCTTCTAACCAAAAAGAACAGTAAAAATCGCTTCGCTTTGGAGAAGCAACCGCCACGAAACCTGCGGTGATAGCTATACTAATTGCATATCCAATAAAGAATGGATGATTTACACCCAAACGAAACCATACCAGCAGAAGAAAAGCAATGAGTAAAACTTGGGAAATTAGAACCGAACGCCTCCATCCAAGAACGGAAGGAATGGTTCGAACACCTTTATGGGCATCATTTGCAAGGTCTCGAATGTCAAACGGAATGGTAATAGCCAAGATGAAAAGGAAACGGCCAATAGCGAGTTGCCAGCTACTGAACTCAAAAACTTGTTCAAATCCGTAGAGGTGAACGGCTGGTAGAATGACAGTCATTCCGGCCCAGACAGAAGCAATAAGGAAGATTTTCCACAGACCAATCTCACGAATGCGGATTTTGTCTGCCTTTTTCCTGACAATAGGAATGGTGTATGC
>DMRV01000144.1:2196-3502 GCA_003456455.1 Flavobacteriales bacterium | reverse complement strand
TTCATTGTTCATGCACCAATGATGTCGTTCCGAGTCTGTTCCTGATTCACGTAGATCACTTAATCCTGAAATCATATTCAAGTTGTAAACTACCAAGGTGGAGCCAAAGATGAACATGAATAATGACGCATGCCACCAGTTGCCAGTAAGTTCAAGCCACGTGAGAAGCCCCAAGGCAGATGCGCACAACGAAACCCACCAACTGCCGAAAACGAAATAGTTGAAAATAGCTTTCATCTAGCCGTGAATTTAAGGCTTAATGAAATTGAAAAGCTGGCTATCGCAATAGCGGTGCGCTAAGTAAGGCGGTAGCTGTGCCAATGCCTAGACCGGCAACAGACCCCACCGTAAAAGCCCATGCTTTACGGCCAGTTGCAGAACGCTCGTAACCGTCTAAATATGCTTGGGATTGTAACTCTCCGCCAGAAAGTTGGAGTTTAGGATTCACTTTTGTAGGCAAAACGGTAAGAACGATAAGGGAGATGGCGGGAGGAATAGGCCCGTAAAAAGCGTCCAGCGTCCAAGTCATAACTAGACTGGAAGCCAATCCTACGCCAAATCCTATGCCCAAATCATGAAGGCTGTGCTTTCGACCATCTTGTCGACCCTTAATGTACATGCGCATTTCCTCAACGCCATATTCAAGTTCTGCATTGCCATCGCCAAAATAACCAAGCGTATCTGCGTTATAAACAACCTCTTCTGCTTGGTTGGCGCGAAGAATCGAAAAAACCTTAGCTCTATTTACAGTTGACGTGAATTTTCTGCGTTGTCTTGCTTCACGGTTCTCTTGCTCAATACTTTCAGATTGCAAACTCAGTCGGCTAGCGAGTTCGCGTTCCATTTCAGCCGATTTAATGGCGTCTAGCTCTTTCGTCTTCCACTTCTCAAAATCTGCAGGTGACAGCGTTGCAATTTTGTATTTAACGTTAGCCTCAAACTCCTTCCGTAGTTTCTCCAGTTTAAGGAGTTGTTTTTGTTCATTTTTCAGCAAACGTTCAGCTTGCCTTTCTTGGTTCTTCTGCCATTTTTCTGTAGTTCTCAACTCCTTCTTTTTTGACTCCTCTTTGGCCAGAGAAGCTTCCATTTTTTTTCGCTGACTATCGTTTTGGTGAAAAATGTCGTTGTAGTCGTAATAAACTACTGCGCCACGGAGTTTTTTGATTTTTCCGTTCGTAAGAAGGAGTTGGTCTTGTCCGAAGGCAGAAGAAACCAGAGCGAACAGAATAAATAGCGGAAGTAAAATTCGAATAATTCTCATTGGCTTTGAAGCGAACCAAATATATTCAAATGAGAAATGTCTTGG
>DMRV01000144.1:0-2090 GCA_003456455.1 Flavobacteriales bacterium | reverse complement strand
CATATCGGCCCCAGAGAAGAAGATCTTCAAGAAATGCTTTCTACCATCGGTGTAAAGAGTTTGGAGGAACTGATTAGCAAAACCGTACCCGCTTCTATTAGACTGAAGGAGGAATTGGATATTCCGGAGGCGATGACCGAAGTGGAATATGCTGCTCACATTAAAAGCATTGGCGAGAAAAATAAGTTGTACAAAAGCTACATCGGTCTTGGGTATTACGATACTGTTGTGCCGAATGTGGTCAAACGAAATGTACTGGAAAATCCAGGTTGGTATACGGCTTACACGCCTTATCAGGCGGAAATTGCTCAGGGAAGGCTAGAAGCGCTGCTCAATTTTCAAACAATGGTGAGCGATTTAACAGGTTTGGAAGTGGCAAATGCATCGTTGTTGGATGAAGCTACCGCTGCTGCCGAGGCCATGATTATGCTCTATAATTCACGTTCCCGCGCAGCTACTAAAAGAGGAGTTAGCAAGTTTTTTGTTTCGGCCGATTGTTTTCCGCAAACGATTGATTTGCTGCACACGCGTTCAACACCTTTGGGCATTGAGTTGATAATTGGTGATTATAACGAAGTTCATCTTTCTGACGAGTTTTTTGGCGCATTGTTGCAATACCCTTCGGTGAATGGTGAAGTAAAAGACCTGACTGCATTTACTCAGAAGGCACACGAAGTGGGTGCTTTTGTGGCTGTAGCGGCCGATTTGATGAGTTTGGTGCTTTTGAAAAGTCCAGGTTCTTGGGGTGCAGACGTGGTTGTTGGAAACACGCAACGCTTTGGTGTTCCGTTGGGTTACGGAGGTCCGCATGCAGCTTTCTTCGCAACCCGTGATGATTTTAAGCGACACATTCCAGGTAGAATAATCGGTGTTTCGGTTGATTCGCAGGGAAATCCAGCGTTGAGAATGGCATTGCAAACACGCGAGCAGCACATTAAGCGCGACCGTGCTACTTCAAATATATGCACGGCTCAGGCATTATTGGCCATTATGGCAAGTATGTATGCTGTTTATCACGGGCCAAAAGGCTTGGAGGAGATTGCAACCAACATTCATCGAAAAACTGCTGTGCTTGCAGGAAAGCTGAAAGCTATTGGTTATCAAATCAAGTCCGAAAATTTCTTTGATACACTTCAGGTTCTTCCTCCAACAGATGTAAATGTTACGGAAATAAAAGAGTGCGCAGAAGCAGAGCACATCAATTTCAGATATATAGATAATCGCTCTGTTGGAATCAGTTTGGATGAAACCACAAACCTTGGTCAGTTGCAAAAAATACTAGAAGTATTTGCTAGCGTTGCCAAGTGCGACCCAGTTTATGTGAAGGTGGACGAACTTTCAAACAGTGCCGCAATTCTATCTGACGAATTTCTCAGAACAGATACGTTTTTAACGCATCCAACCTTTAACTCATACCATTCCGAAACGGAAATGATGCGCTACATCAAGCGATTGGAGAATAAAGACCTATCACTTGTTCATTCCATGATTTCACTTGGTTCTTGTACCATGAAGTTGAATGCAGCAAGTGAGTTGTATCCTGTAAGCATGGCTGAGTTTGCAAACATTCACCCGTTTGTCCCTTTATATCAAACCAAAGGCTATCAAATTGTTTTCAACGAGTTAGAAAAATCACTTTGCGAGATTACAGGTTTTGAAGCCATGTCGTTTCAGCCAAACTCAGGTGCGCAGGGCGAGTACGCTGGATTGATGGTTATTGATCAATACCACAAGAGTAGGGGAGATGCACATAGAAATGTGGCGTTAATTCCTTCTTCGGCACACGGTACCAATCCTGCAAGTGCAGTTATGGCTGGAATGAAAGTGGTAGTTACTAAGTGTGACGAAAAAGGAAACATTGATGTTGCTGATTTGAAAGCCAGAGCAGAAGAATTTTCTGAAACGCTTTCTTGCCTCATGGTTACGTACCCTTCAACACATGGTGTATTTGAAGAGTCAATTCAAGAAGTAACCAAAATTATTCATGATAATGGAGGTCAGGTTTACATGGATGGTGCAAATATGAATGCTCAGGTAGGTCTTACCTCTCCTGGTTTGATTGGAGCTGATGTTTGCCACCTTAATCTGCA
>DMRV01000143.1 GCA_003456455.1 Flavobacteriales bacterium | reverse complement strand
AAAACGAGGTGCAGACAATAAGCTCATCTGCTTTGTGCACCCGAAAGACACTTCAGGAGTCTTGATGGAGCTCTGTCAGGAGATTTCAGAATAAATCAAGAATAGTTTCTCCTTGATCGGCACGTAAGTGATACGCGTATAATCCAACTTTTCTAGCACCCTCAATATGCTGAGGCGAGTCGTCAATAAATAATGTCTCGGATGGGTCGAATCCTTCTTCTTCTAACACATGATGGAAAATTCGGCTCTCTGGTTTCCTCATGCCAACTCTACAAGAGTAATACACCGTTTCGAAGTACCCAGACAGGTCATTATGCCCATGCTTCAATTTCAAATTTGACTCGAAAGCCTCAACATGGATTTCATTGGTATTGCTTAGTAAGACAAGCTTTTTCTCCTCACGAATTTGACTCAGTAGATGCAGTCGCTCAATGGGGAGGTCTAGCAGCATAGCGTTCCAAGCGTGGTCTAACTTCTCATCTTCTATAGGTTCTTCAAAAGCCTCATTAAGTCCTTTTCTGAACTCCTTTGGCGATATTTCGCCACGTTCAAAATTATCAAAGAGAGCTGTTTGCGCTAGCTGTGTAAAGTTGGCTTCAAAGTTTGGCAGCCCCAATTTTTTGAAGGCCCCTATGGTAAGTTGATAATCTAGGTTTAGTACGACTCCACCGAAGTCGAAAATGATATTTTGGTAGTCTTTAAGGTTCACTTTTTCCATATTGTATCAGAGCGTCCAAATATATACTTTTAGCGTCCGCTCAATTTGAGTGGAAAATGTCGTAAGACATGGGCCTATAGCTCAGCTGGTTAGAGCACTTGACTCATAATCAAGGGGTCCCAGGTTCAAGCCCTGGTGGGCCCACAAGAAACCGCTTCTAACGAGGCGGTTTCTTCATTTTCAGCCTGTTACACTCCTAACCATGTCCTTTCTTGGGCTGCATGGAGCTGAATGGAGATAGAAATGTTTCAGTTTTTGCTTCAGTTGAAAAACATTAGACAAGTTTGACAGACGTCATTTTCAGTTCTAATCAAACTAGCAACAGGGTCAAATGACGACTTCCAGGGTTCTGTCACATTAACTTTTTTGAATAAATATTTGAAATTACACTGATGGTATCGTGCTTAGAATTCAGAATTTAGCGCGATATTTAAGTTAATGCGACAGAACCAGTTTGAGGAGTTCCTAACGGGAATAAACGTTCTCCCATTTAGTAAGTGGGAAAAAATCATAGTTGATCACGCCCAATCAAATCCAAACGAAGCTGTATTAAAGACATTCAGCTCTGATAAAAATGGGATTTATGCCTACTTCAGTTCAAAAAATGAATGCCTGTATGTTGGAAAAGGAAAGCCAATTTACAAACGCATTTGTAGCCATTGGAGAGAGGCACACGCGAAAACATTCAGAAGTAAAGCGCAAGACTGGTTTCTTTTTTTTGGAAAGAAAACTGAGAAGCTAAACCTATATATTTTGGAAATTGAAGATGAGCTAGACAGGCAAATCATTGAGAAAATGTTGATTAGAGTTCTGAACCCTTCCTTTGAAAAGTATCGTGAAGAACAAAAAGCAATTCGCGCTAAAAAAGGAGAAAAATTAAGCACTACAACAATTGATAGGAGCAGTCTATTTTAGTTAACCACGGAAACTTAGACTGCCTCTATTATTTAAGAGATTCCATTCTGTCATTTAAAAAGGAGATTAAAGCACCGAAACCAACAAGACCAGTCATAATCAACAATGACGCGATTAGTTTCCCCACATTGGTAACTGGATAGTAGTCTCCATATCCAACCGTTGTAATTGTAATGAATGTCCACCATAGTGCGTCTTCTGCCGTTTTAATGTTACCAGTATCCGTATGCTGCTCAACGTAAAGCACTGATGCCGAGGTAACGATTACAGACAGTATGATTATTAAAACAATCAATGCATACATCGATTTTTTCTTATCGGCTTTTAAGAACTCGGCCAAGAGCTTCAAAGATTTCACTACCCTGATAATTCGCAACACCCTAAAAACCCTTGCAAATCGTAATTCATGAATTACGGGGATGGAGGATAACAAATCAAGCCAACCAATGGTGAAAAAGTATCTCCATTTGTTCGTTGCTGATTTAAATTCAGTGTAAAAATCAACAGCAAATAAAAGACAAAGACCTGTGTCGTAGAACGAGATTAGTCGATAGATTTCATTTGATTTTTCAACGAAAAATGATGCTATCAGCAGACCTATGCTGAACATAGACAGCATTGCTACAAGTATTTTTGACACCGACATTCTTGATCGAATCTGTTGATTATCTACTTAAATAAATCGTCTTCAAGAAAAACCTACTTTTCTGAACTTATGTCGTTCAGCTTTTTGTTCAAGCTCACCTCGTCACTAATTAGAATTTGTCTCCCTATATTTTTTTCAAACGGGCTAATAATTCCACTAGCTTCCAACTCATCAACAATACTGCTAGCGCGGTCGTAATCTATTTTAAACTGTCTTTGTAATAGTGAAGCTGACCCGCTTTGTCGTTGAACCATAATTCTTGCAGCGTCTTCGAATAATTCATCTCGGTCTTCTTGGAAATTGCCATCCCCAACATTATCACTTGCTTCAGTTTCTTTAGATAATTCTTCCACCCTAACACTCAATCCAGTTTCATTCTCAAATTTTTTCAGGTTTGATTGATTCAGACTCTTTAGCTCTACCAAAATTTCTTCCTTCAAATCATGTTCAGATAATGCTCTCAATCTTCTGTTTTCTCCAGCGGGATTACCTTTTTTAGTGAGAACTACGACCTCTTTATCGAAACACTTGTTAAACTGGTTTAACAGCTCTGCTACTTTCATGGAACTGATTACCCTTATACAGACTAGTCCACCATCTTGATTGTCTTCATTCACTTCGGGTTGTTGTTCCGTGTCGGTTTTCTTGACACGGTTTGCACTACGAGTTTTTACATTGGTTTTAGGAATCTGTACGCTAATCCGCTTAACAGGTTTAAACCCCGTGGATTTGGCAAAATTCATATCGTGTTCAAATGATTCAACCGCATCCGATGGGTCAATCAAATTAAGGTTTAAGGAAAAAAATCGAGCCTTATCAATCCTAGCACTTAGAACGGTAACATCTTCGTAATTTCCTGTTGAGGTGTTGATTTGACTATCCATCACATGTATCAACACACTTTCAGTTGGGAAGTATGAATAAATTTCCTTGGCAATTCTGAGAACGGCACTGGAAGCGTAATCTTGAACAAGAAGATTTCTTTCCGTTGTAGAAAAAGGTTTGACTGCAAGTTTACCAGCTTTTGTAACCGACTTTTTTTCGGTCGGGACTACATCATCTATGTTTATGAAGAGATCTACCTCCGCTTCTCCATCATGGAACTCCACGTTAAAACTAGAACCATACTCGTTTAGAAAATCCAACATTCCAACAAGCTCTGATGCTTCGTTGAATACAGTGTGGTCACCTTCCAGCACTATAGAGGCTATAGTATGTTTATAATATACGTCTTTAAAATCTTCATGTTCTTTTTGATAGGCCTTATCAGCAGACTTTAAAAACTGCTTGAATTCATCCTCTAAACCATCTTTCCATTCATTTACTTTTGCCAGCAAATTGTAGGCATCAATATGAAGTAAATTTAATTCGTGTTGCTTGTCACTAAGCTTTTTAAGTTCTCCTTTTGCTTTTTCCAGTTCGTTACGGTTCAGCATTTTGCTAAAAACATTCTTGTTTTTAAGCCGCTTCTTATGCTTCTTTAGGTTGTCTATTCTGTCTTCTAAGTCGTCATTTGAGTCATAATCTAAATCGAAGAAATCCTCCCCATGTTTCTTTTTAAATTGCCGCTTCAGTAAATCATATACTTTGTTTAAATAGTCTGCTGCCCCCTCAATATATTTTGTGGTGTTTTTATCATCATTTTCTGTGGGTCTAGCCACAAGTAGTGCGTCAAATTCTGTTTGAGACTCTACTTGTATTGAGTTCCACAAAAGTCCCAAGTTAAAACAACCCATTAGCTCGCTATCATTCAAAACCCGACATATTTCAAATGGAACATCAAGGTCTTTTGATAACTGCATAATCCAACTCCACTCGTCATCTGACATATTGTTGTTCGGGTCATCTTCTCTGGAGACATAGCCCATGCTAAGACAATATCCAATTGTCTTGAGTTTTAATAACATTGGAGCTTTTTTGCTTAGATAAGAGGTGGAACTATCGTAGCTCGCGGTATCATTATTTAATTGACCAATAATATTTTCTATATCCACTCCCTCTAACTGTTCCGTGTTCTTTATTTCTTCAGCATAATTCTTTTCTTCTTCTGTGAGTGAAATTGATTCTCCATGACCCTTTGCAGCCAAATACAACGGCAAAAAAAGCGGTCCTTGGTATAATTCATATCGAACTTCATAATGGTACCCCCAAGCAAAACTGGTAACGGGTTCAGGCCGATGTATTACCTGTTCATCCCAATCAAATTCATCAATTGGGACAGTATGAATCTTCCGAAGTGCATTTATATAGTTGTCATGGGATTCAGCCTCTTCAACATTGTATTTAATCTCCTGCTCTTTTTCTAGCTTCTCTTGTTCTTTTAACCATATTTTGTGCTTTCTCTCGTCCTCTTTTTGCTCTTTGGCATTCAATCTCTGTTGTTTTCTGTCTTCAACTTCTTGGCGCTTTCTGTCTTTTTCAATTTCTCGTTGACCCCGTTCGATTTCTCGCTGTTCCCTTAATTGCTCTCGGTTACATTCCTTCTCTCTGCGAACAGCTTCTCGCTCAACTTTTCGCTCATCTCTTTCTCGCTGTATTGTAACCTTGTGCTTGGAGGCATGACCATCCCCAAAAACTTTATTGCTGACCCACCGTCCAGTGTTTTTTCCTAATTCCCGTTTTAATGATGTTCCGAATGTTCCCATTTTTTTGTTTCCCCGATCAAAACCACAAAAGCAATTTTGGGTTCTGCCGCATTAACTCTGTTGGTAGCTTTAAAATTAAGCATTTGTAGTACCTATGCAGCCAATGATTTGAAAGTTTCAAAATGAGTCGATTTGGAAGTTGTCATTTGACCCTTCCGTATGATGTTCACAACCTCTATCCCCGCTAAGGTTCGCTGTGCTGACTCGAACTCTTTGAGTCCTGTGCAAATCGATATTCTGCGCTTGATATTTAGGCGGAATTCAAGCACGAGTCGAATAATTACCTTAGCAGCTCCAAAATCAAGAATGACAAACAATCAATTGATAGCGTTAAAGCGACCCATCGACCAAGTTGGCGTTGAAGAGCGCGTTGCTAGATTTCAAACTCGGAGCATAAAAACGGAGGCGAAAATTCAAGGCCTGAAAATGGCTTTGAATATGATTGACCTCACCACTTTGGAAGGAAAGGATACGGCAGGAAAAGTGCGGCAAATGTGCTATAAAGCCATGCATCCACATGATGCATTGCCAGATTTGCCAACCGTGGCTGCAGTTTGTGTCTACCCAACTCACGTTGCTACTGCTGTTGATGCTTTGAAAGGCTCTGGAGTAAAAGTTGCCGCAGTGGCAACAGCTTTTCCTTCAGGAAATTCATCTCGTAAAATCAAATTGGCAGACACAAAAATTGCAGTTGATGCTGGAGCAGATGAAGTGGACATGGTGATTTCTAGAGGGGAATTTCTCTCTGGGAATTACAGTTTTGTGTTTGACGAAATTGCTGCCATTAAAGAGGCTTGCGGTAAAGCCCGATTAAAAGTGATTTTGGAAACAGGAGAGCTTTCAACATTGGATAATGTGCGTCACGCAAGTGATATTGCCATGTTGGCGGGAGCCGATTTCATCAAGACCTCCACAGGGAAAATAAGTCCCGCGGCTACAATGCCCGTCACGTTGACAATGTTGGAAGCCATTAGGGATTTCTATTACGAAACTGGAAAAATGGTGGGCATGAAACCCGCTGGCGGAATCAGCAAGTCAAAATTGGCATTGCACAATTTGGTGATGGTAAAAGAAACGTTGGGTGATGCATGGTTAAGCAACGAATGGTTCCGTTTTGGAGCTAGCAGTTTAGCAAATGACGTGCTTATGCAATTGGCTAAACAAGCCGAAGGAAGATATCAAGGATTGGATTATTTCAGTAAAGACTGATGGCAAAAAAGAAAGAAACTAAGCTCGATTTCGGTTCTAAATGGGACTATTCTGCGGCACCTGAAAGTGCGGGTCATGCAGAGATAAAAAAGGAATACGGACTATACATCAACGGCAAGTTTGTAAAAGCTGAAGGCGGAAAGAAGTTTGCTTCTACCAGTCCGAGCTCCGAAAAGCACATTGCTTATTTCGCGGAAGCAAGCAATAAGGATGTGGACAAAGCAGTAAAAGCTGCACGGAAAGCTTACAATGAAGTTTGGGGGCCAATGGCTCCGAAAGAGCGTGCCAAGTACATCTTCCGCATTGCGCGATTAATGCAAGAACGAGCACGAGAATTTGCCGTTTTGGAAAGCATCGATGGCGGAAAACCAATCCGGGAAAGCCGAGATGTGGATGTGCCAATTGCGGCTAACCATTTCTTCTATTATGCGGGTTGGGCCGATAAATTGGAATACGCTTTCCCTGGGAAAACGGCTAAACCAGTAGGTGTATCAGGACAGATTATTCCTTGGAATTTCCCCTTGTTAATGGCTGCATGGAAAATTGCTCCGGCATTGGCTTGTGGAAACACGGTTGTGCTGAAACCGGCAGAAACCACTCCGCTTACAGCTATGAAATTGGCGGAGCTTATTCACGATAGCGGTTTACCCGCAGGTGTGGTGAATATTGTAACAGGCGCAGGAGCCACTGGTGCGGCAATTGTTAACCATCCAGATGTAGATAAAGTTGCTTTTACAGGTTCAACTGGCGTTGGGAAAATCATTCAAAAAGCCATTGCTGGTACGAACAAGACCGCCACTCTTGAGCTTGGCGGAAAAGCTGCCAACATCATTTTTGACGATGCGCCTACCGACCAAGCGGTTGAAGGCATCATCAACGGCATTTTCTTCAATCAAGGACATGTTTGTTGTGCTGGATCACGGCTTTTCGTTCAGGAAAATGTGAAAGACATCGTCATCAAGAAATTGAAAGACCGGTTGAGCACATTGATTGTTGGCGACCCGATGGACAAGAACACAGATGTGGGTGCCATCAATTCGAAAGAGCAACTCGCAACCATCAACAAGTATTTGAAAATTGGAGTTGAAGAAGGTGCTGAAATCTACCAGCCGAATTGTACCCTTCCGAAAAAAGGGAACTGGTGTAAGCCAACGCTTTTCTTAGAAGCTTCGCAAAGCCACAGAATTGTTCAGGAGGAGATTTTTGGCCCTGTACTTACGGTCCAAACGTTCCGAACAATTGATGAGGTAATTGATAAAGCGAACAACACACCATTCGGTCTCTCGGCAGGTGTTTGGACGGACAAAGGCTCGAAGATTTTCAACCTTACCACTAAACTTAGAGCTGGAATTGTTTGGGCGAACACTTTTAACAAATTCGACCCAACATCACCTTTTGGTGGATATAAAGAAAGCGGCTATGGTCGCGAAGGCGGTTTACAAGGGTTATCAGCGTACGTGAAATTGAATTAAGATGAGCAGATTGGAAGTTCAAAAGACATACAAAATTTACATCGGAGGCAAGTTTCCAAGAACGGAAAGCGGTCGTTTCTATCCAGTTAAACTAAAGGACGGAACCATAACCAACATCTGTTTAGGTAGCCGAAAGGATGCTAGAAATGCGGTTGTTGCCGCTCGAAATGCCTTTGAAGGCTGGAGTTCAAGAGCGGCCTTTAACCGAAGTCAAATCTTGTATAGAATAGCTGAAATGCTAGAAGGCCGAAAAGCCCAATTCATTGAGGAGTTAATGGCCGTTGGCGATTCAAAAGCAAGTGCAACCAAAGAACTGGAAGCTTCTATAGATCGCTGTGTTTATTTCGCTGGTTGGTGCGATAAATACACCCAACTGTTCGGAAGCATCAACCCAGTTGCTTCGTCTCATTTCAACTTCAGTGTACAAGAACCTACAGGGGTTGTGACGATTATTGCTCCAGAAAGCCCATCACTATTAGGTCTTGTAAGCTCTATCATGCCAGTAATCGCGGGTGGAAACACGTGTGTTGTGCTGGCTTCTGAAAACTCTCCGCATGTAGCAGTCACATTCGCAGAAGTATTGAACTCTTCAGACGTTCCAGGAGGTGTTGTAAATATCATCACAGGAAAAGAAGATGAGTTAGTTGAGCATTTCAGCTCTCACATGGATGTGAATGCAACCATCTATTGCCGAAATAAGCATCTCAATCTTATAAAAGAGAATGCTTCTCTTAACGTTAAACGTGTTTCCGATTGGAGTGATAAAGACTGGTATAGAGATGGAGACGACCCCTATCTTCTTCTCGAAACACAAGAAGTAAAAACCACTTGGCATCCTATTGAAAATATTGCAGGCGCCAAGTCTGGGTATTAACCTAGCTTGATAAGATGATCAGCTTCTCCATGGCACTTGTTTTTGCGGTCATCATCTTTTTGTTGGTGGCGCTTTACAGTGGAAAGCTGCGAGCCGAAGTTTCCTTTTTCATTGCCGTTACGGTATTAATAATTGCGGGCGTACTGAGTCCTTCAGAAGCCTTGGCGGGTTTTGCAAACGAACAGTTAGCAGTGATTATGCTACTTCTGGTCATTTCGGACATTATCCGAAAAACGGATGTGATTAACCTTGTCTTCAACCAATTGTTCCGCGGAACGAAAACCGTAAGCGGTTTTGTGTTTAGAATGGTGGCATTTGTGGCGCCAACATCAGCTTTTTTCAACAACACTCCATTAGTCGCCATGATGATGCCTTACGTCTATTCATGGTCGAAAAAAAATAAAATATCGCCATCAAAACTGCTTATTCCTCTGTCATATGCGGCCATTTTAGGCGGTTGCATGACGTTAGTTGGAACGAGTACGAACTTGGTCGTAAACGGTATGGCCGTTGATGCAGGATTCAACTCACTGAATATATTTGATTTCGCTTGGGTAGGTTTTCCAATGGTACTTGTCGGAGGGATATACCTCGCGCTTTTCTCAGACAAAATTCTTCCTTCGCATAAGGATGCGATGGACGATTTTAAAGACGGCTGGCGGGAATACTTCGTGGAAACGGAGATTGAGGCTAACTCGCCAATTGTAGGAAAGTCGGTGTCAGAGGCTGGACTCAGAAATCTTTCTGGCAACTTCTTGGTTGAGATTATTCGCAAAACTGCGGTCATAACCCCGGTTTCTCCGGAGCATATTTTACGTGCAAACGACAAGCTCATTTTCACTGGTGAAACAAGTAGTATTCCCGAGCTATCGAAACCCGAATTGGGGCTTAGTTTACCTAAAGAGTGTATTGCCTCAGAACTTTCAGATGTGGTGGAAGTGGTTGTATCTCACAATAGTTGGCTCATCGGAAGACGCGTAAAAAACACACATTTCCGTGGAAAATATGATGCAGCAATTGTTGCAATTCATCGTAACGGAGCAAAAATATCGGGAAAAATTGGTTCAGTAGTTATTCAGGCTGGAGATGTATTGCTGCTGTTTGCTGGTCGTGATTTTGACATCCGCGCTACAGGAAACGAGTTCTACGTCATTTCGAAAAAGGAAAATAAAAAAGTAGATGCTAAAAAGGCAGTTATGGTAATTGCAGGCGTACTACTATCCGTAGTCGTTTCTGCAAACACGGCCTTAAGTCTTTTCTCCTGTTTATTGGTTGTTCTGGCCATATCCTTTTTTACCAAAACGCTTACGGGGAGTGAAATAAAGCGCGGAATTAACCTGAATATGATGCTTATAATGGCTTTCGGATTGGCGCTCGGAAAAGCGATGAGTAATTCGGGCGCAGCAGAATTTATTGCCAATAATATTCTCAAAGTTGCTGAGCCATTTGGTCCTGTTGCCATATTGGGGATGGTATTTCTAGTAACCAATTTATTGGCGAGTTACATGACTAATTTAGCGGCTGTAGCCATAATATTTCCTATTTCAGTTGGAATCGCGCAGAGTATGAATCTCCCGCTAGAACCATTCATTATGATTGTTGCTTTCGGAGGTGCTGCGAACTTCATTACGCCTATTGGTTATCAAACGAACCTTATGGTTTATGGGTCTGGAGGGTATTCGTTCAATGATTTTATGAAGATTGGCCTTCCCCTCACCATTCTGTATATCGTAATCGGAACTTTGCTGATGTCTTGGCGCTACGGTCTGATGTGATCGTCTTACTTTCGCAGCCATGATTGAGCAAGCGATAAAAGGTGCCTACGAAGGTGGATTAGAGATTCTAAAGGTCTACGGAACTGAATTTACTGTGGATGTAAAAGAGGACAAAAGTCC
>DMRV01000207.1:5392-17128 GCA_003456455.1 Flavobacteriales bacterium | reverse complement strand
AAGGAGGAATTTAAGGGCTGCAAATGTAGTTTGCTCCGTCATATAATCCAATACCTTTGCAAAAATTATTTAGACCTATAAAAATGAGCTTACTTACTGTTGGAACTGTTGCCTTTGATGCCATTGAAACCCCGTTCGGAAAAACGGACAACCGCTAAGTAAGACTCGTAAATCAGCAAATCACCATCACCATTTAACGGTATTCAATAGCCGAAAATCAAGGTGAAACTTGCAGATAACTTGCATATAACTTGCACATTATGTCAGGTTTTGGCGCAACAGCTAAAACATGGCAACATTAAAACTTACGCTGGACAAGCGTAGAAAGTATCAGGACGGAAGAAGTCCTGTGGTAATTAGACTTACATCTGACCGTAAAAGCACCTGCATACCAACAGGAGTGAAGTTAGACTCTTCTCAATGGGATAACCAGAGGTGTAAGGTCAACAGAAAACACCCCAATCAGAAGGAGTTAAACCTGCACCTTCAGGGCAACCTTGTGGAGTTTGAGGAGAAGCTCATGCTGATGGGGTCGAACCCGATGATTAGTACTGGAGTCTCTGAACTCAAACGATTGCTAACAGTTGACTCAAAGCCTGTGAAGACGTTGCTTACAGAGTTCGGTCAGGATCATATTGAGCATTTACAGGCACAGGAAAGGTTTGGTAACGCCCAATCATTTATAACCGCCATAAATAGACTAACCGAGTTTGCAGGAGGTAAGGTTTTAATGAATGAAATCGACTATGCATTCATCTTAAATTTTGAGCGGTTTCTTACAGAAAGAGGAATTAGTATCAACAGTATTGCCGCATATATGCGAGCTGTGCGTGCATTGCTTAACAAGGCGGGTAAGTTGGGCATTGCTGATTCCAATAACTATCCATTTAAGCATTACCTGATAAGGACAGAGCGTACACCGTCAAGATCAGAATCAGTTGATACTTTGAGGAAACTGTATGAATTGAACATTGAAGAAGGCTCTGAGAAGTTTCACGCACGAAACACCTTCTTCCTAATCTTTGGATTGATAGGAATATCATTCATTGACCTCATATCGTTGAAGAAATCAGATTTAAGAAACGGACGCATTCATTACAAACGCAAGAAGACAGGGAAGCTGTACAGCATCAAGTTGCACCCGATGGTGATATCCATCCTTTCGCAGTACCATATGCCAGAGTCAACTCATCTCTTGCCTCAATTTAGAATGGGAAATGCAACCCCCGACCAAATAAGACACCTATCAAACCTCGGACTCAAACGCACCAACAGATACTTGAAACAGATAGGGCAAGAGTTAGGGCTTTATGCTACACTGACAACCTATGTTGCGAGATATTCTTGGGCGAACATTGCCAAAACATTAGGGTATAGTAAAGACCTAATTGCTGAATCTTTAGGACATAATTATGGCAATCAGGTAACAGGTATTTATTTGGATAACTACGGAGACGAGAAGATTGACGGAGTTAACGAAGCAGTCCTTCATTCAATTTTGTATTGACTCTTTTAGAATTACATAATACGTCCAAACTAATTGGGGGTTAGAATATCGAGAAGGCATGTGTTGGCAGTAGTCCTTCATAAACAAGATTACCCTTGATATCGGGGCAAGAAATTACCCTAAAACGTTTAGAACACTGAAACTGGGTACATATACTATGTGTTGTCCGTGGGTGTGTGACGAAATAAAGCCCGATAAAAACCCAAAAAGTTTGGGCAAGTACAATAAATTCTATGCCCCCCACCATCAAATGAAAAGTGGTTTCTGAGTGGGTATTGCTGCGTGTATTGGCTATATAACCCAGTATCTCGGTGTATTTAGTGTTCTATAACCTGCTCCCGATTTTTACCTTAGCACCAACTACTAAACCTAAGCTTAATGACCTTCGAGCAAACTTTTAAAAACATAGACGACACCCTGTATAAAGATGCAGGTGCCGACAGCGAACTCGACTACATAGAACAAACCTCATGGGTGCTGTTTATGTGTTATTTAAACTCGCTAGAAGAAGACCGAAAGGATGAGGCCGAACTACGTGGCGAAACCTACGAGCACATTATAGACGAAGAATACCGCTGGGAGAATTGGGCCATGCCCAAGAAAGCCGATGGTGAGTATGACCAGAAGAACGCCTTAACAGGGCCCGACCTTATCGACTTTGTAGATGGAAAGCTCTTTCCGTACCTACGGGCGTTTAAGCTCACGCATTCCGAGAACCCACAAACGCTGGAATATAAGATAGGCGAGATATTCGGGGAGTTGAAGAACCGTGTGCAGAGCGGGTATAACATGCGCGACATTCTTGAAAGCATAGACACCCTGCCGCTAAAGAATAGCAAAGACCGCCACGAACTCAGTTTCCTTTACGAAACCAAGATTAAGAACATGGGTAATGCAGGCCGCAATGGTGGGCAGTACTACACGCCCCGTCCGTTGATACGCGCCATGATAGCCGTTACCAACCCACAGATAGGCGAAACCATTTACGATGGTGCAGCAGGGTCTTGCGGTTTTTTGTGCGAAGCCTACGAATACCTGCACGACCGTATGGAGCAGAACACCGCCAACCTAACCACGTTGCAACAGCACACGCTGTATGGCCGCGAGAAGAAATCGTTGGCCTACATTATTGGGGTAATGAACATGATACTGCACGGCATAGAGGCACCCAATCTGGTGCATATCAATACGCTGGCTATGCACGATAAGCAGGTGCAGCAGAAAGACCGCTACGATATTGTGCTGGCCAATCCGCCCTTTGGTGGCAAGGAGCGCCCAGAGGTGCAACAGCCCTTTGACATTAAGACGAGCGAAACCGCCTTCCTCTTCTTAGAGCACTTTATACGCTATATGAAAACAGGAGGCCGTGCTGCCATTGTTATCAAGAACACGTTTTTGAGCAATACCGATAACGCCTCGGTGAGTTTGAGAAAGTACCTATTGGAAACCTGCAACCTGCATACCGTGTTGGATATGCCCAGTGGTACCTTCTTGGGGGCAGGTGTAAAAACCGTGGTGCTCTTTTTTGAGAAAGGAAGCCCCACCACCAATACATGGTATTACCAGCTGGACGCTGGCCGAAACATGGGCAAGACCAACCCGCTTAACGATAAAGACCTTGCCGAGTTCATAGAACTGCAAAAGACCAAGGCCGAAACCGAGAAGAGTTGGAATGTACCCGTCATTGCGAGCGAAGCGAAGCAATCTCCTACGGAAGAGAACGGCTACGACCTCTCCGTAAAAAACCCCAATACCCCAGAAGAAGCCCCCTTGCGCGCCCCGCAGCAAATACTGGCCGAAATGGAACAACTAGACCAAGACACCCGACAACTGTTGGACAGCATTAAGGAGTTGATATGATTGCTGAAGCGGTTGAAATAAGGAAGCTAGGTGATCTCTGTGAGGTCATTACTAAAGGAACCACACCTACCAGTATTGGTCATGCTTTTCAAGACGAAGGAATAAACTTCGTTAAGGTGGAAAGTCTTACCGAGAACGGAACTTTCATTGAAAGCAAGTTTGCGCACATTTCAGAAGAAGGAAATGAAGCACTTAAACGCTCTCAGTTAAAAGAGAATGATATTCTGTTTTCAATTGCTGGTGCACTTGGTAGAACTGCTATTGTTACAGAAGACATTTTACCTGCTAATACAAATCAGGCCTTAGCAATTATCAGGTTAAAGGATGACGTTGAACTAGACCATAGTTACCTTATTAAGTATTTGATAAGCGCAGTAATTATTGAGGAAATAGAAAAACTCAAAGGAGGCGTTGCGCAGCAGAACTTGTCTTTAGGTCAATTAAAGGCGATTGAAATCCCTATCCCACCACTCCCCGAACAAGAGCGCATAGTAGCCAAGTTAGATACCGCCTTTGCCGCCCTAGATGCCGCCAAGGCAAACACCGAGCGCAACCTGCAAAATGCCAAGGAGCTTTTTCAAAGCAAACTCAATGAGGTGTTTAGTCAGAAAGGTGATGGTTGGGTGGAGAAGAAGTTGGGTACTGCTTGTGTAATTGCCATGGGACAAAGCCCAAAGGGATCTTCATACAATGATACTGGCGAGGGTGTGCCATTAATTAATGGCCCAGTTGAATTTGGAAAAGAGCCATTTTCAAAAACGATAAAGTCGAAATTCACCACCTCACCAACCAAGATGTGCAAAGAAGGTGATATGATATTGTGTGTTAGAGGTTCAACTACTGGACGTATTAACATTGCAGGCTTTGAGGCATGTATTGGGCGAGGTGTTGCATCCATTCGGTTTGAGGACAATCAGATTTGGTTGAACTATTTCATTCGTGCAAAGCAGCAAGAAATCTATGATTTGGGAACGGGAGCAACATTCCCAAATGTGTCGGGAAAAATGCTTTCAGAAATGTCTTTTCCAATTCCTCCTTCAGAAGTACAGCGTAAGTTGGTGAGCATGATGGAAGCATTGGATACAAGCACAGGAACATTGCAGACCAACTACACCCAAAAACTAACGGAACTGGAAGACCTAAAGAAGTCGCTTTTGGAGCGCGCTTTTAAGGGGGAGATTTAAAGGGAAAATAGAATAAAAATGGTAGGAATTAATGACATTAAACTTTGGTTGACTGGTGCTGAATTTGACCTCGGGAAAGAACTGCATATGCTGGATGTTGAAGATGTTTTCACCAAAAAGTATGCTTCCATTTATTACAGCCAAGGCCTCGCTGAATTCGATAGAAAGTTTTTGCCAAAAGGATACATTAAAAGCGATTATGTATGCACCCTCAATTCGTATTTGAATGGTATTGCCATTTTATTTATGCAGTATAGCTATGATTCTGACCGAGCATATGATATGGGCTTTGCATATATCAATCGAGAAAATTTGGCTGGCTTTTCTATTGAACCAGCCGATAACCTTGAAGTAGTAGTTATTCCCAACAAGATGAAAAGTCAACTGGGTTACCATCTTACAAGAGGTGGTGGGTTGGTTGGTGCACTGGTTGGAATAGCAGCAAATACTGTTAAAAAAGTGAAGACCCACTTAGTGTCTGGGTATCAAATAAAGTTGAATTATCTAACCGACCAGAGAGAAGAAAAACAGTTGGTATTTTATTGTGAAGAGGAAAGAAAAATGGTGGTTGAACTGTTTTTGAACACCTATTACAAAAAGGACTTACCCGAGGAAGCCACAACACCTGTCGAGGATTCAGGGTGTTTTATTGCAACCGCATGTTACAAAGACATCTTCAGTCCAGAGGTTATCTTTTTTAGAAAGTATCGAGACAAAGTTCTGAAGCAATCACGTTTAGGCAGGGTGTTCATCAGGACATATTATTTGATTAGCCCTTGGGTTTATGTATGGTTATACAATCATCAATTCGTTTCAATTAGAGTAAAATCTATTCTAAACTCCATCTATACCAAGTTGAATAAATGACAATTTCGAGTACTCATATACTAACGGAACGCACTTTTAAGGGGGAGATTTAAGATGGGTTTTCAGGATACCAAATATTACCCAATGGTTTTGGTTCCTGAGGAAATCGTATCCGTGCTAGAAAACGGCATCTATGATGAAGATGTTGTAATCCCAGAACCAATAATGGAAGAGCGGCCTAATCGACCATGGAGGCCGTTAGAAACCGTATCCAAAAGCATGAAGGAATTTCAATGGCTATCAGTGATTGGCTTTCCATTTATGGTGTTGGGGGTGGGGTTGTGGACTATACCATATGCACTTAGCGTGTTCATTGGGTTGATGGTGATTGTGGGTTGGATTGATGATTTTGGATATCAGTGGGATCAATTTGTTTATTGGGAGGTAATAGTGATTCTGCCTCTGTGGCTAATAATATCTCTCGTTCTAACATTTCTAGGAACAGACTGGGTAAAAACTAAGCACTACAAAGAGCCAAAACCGAATGATGAGCTTAAAGCTGAACAAAAAGAATATGAGAAGCGGAAGGGAGAATATGAACGAAAATGTGTGGAAATTAGAGTCAGGAACGAACAAAAGATGAAAGATTTCGAAGCTTCTTATGCGGACAAGTTATACTGGGCCAAGGTTTCAAAATTTGAAGAAATTGTTGCTCCCGAGGTGTCAACTGTGGACTCGTCAGACCATGTAAAACGAGGTACTTCGGAAGCTTATTTCGAAAAATTCCTAAGGAAAGAATTTGATGATTGCATAAAAATCAATCAGGTAACAGAAGATCAAGTCTTCTACCCTGACTTTGTTTACGTCTGCCCTGATTCAGGAATACACATTGACATCGAAATCGATGAACCCTATACGTTAAAGAAGGGAAAGCCAATTCATTACATTGGTTGTGGTGATGAAGACAGGAACGACTATTTCATTCGCAATAACTGGTGTGTTGTCAGGTTTACGGAAGAACAGGTATTGCAAGAACCAGATGAGTGTACAAATTTGCTCAAAGAACTCGTCAATGAGTTGGTTTTTGACACAGATGAGAATCGGGGTCAGGTTTATGTTTCGATCAACAGCACTTACCGTCAGAAACGATGGAAAAAGAAAAAGGCCAAGAAATGGGCAAAGAAGAATTATCGGGAAGAAGACCTTCTTGAAGCTGGATTAATCTGATTGAAATGAACGAATCTGATACTCGTGCGCATTACATAGACCCTGCTTTGCAAGCTAAAGGCTGGCGGGTAAAGGCATTGCCAGAAGAAGGGCGCATGCGCACTGAGTTTCCTATTACCAAAGGGCGTTTGCAAGGCCAAGGCCGCAGGGCGCAACCCCTTAAAGCAGATTACGTGTTGCAGTACCGCAACCGCAACATTGGCATTATAGAAGCCAAGGCAGATACATTAGACTATACAGAAGGTGTGGCGCAAGCCAAAGACTACGCTCAGCGCATGCAAGTACGCTTTACGTATAGCACCAACGGCAAGCAGATCTATTGCATAGATATGTTGGCTGGCACAGAAGGAGAAGTAAGCGAATACCCAACCCCAGAGGAGTTGTGGGAGATGACAGTAACACCTCCTGCAACACCAACTAAGGCAACACCACCTGAATCAGATACATCAACTCATACGGTAAAACCCAAAGAAGTTGAAGCAGGAACCACAAACGAAAGTGGCATCAATTGGCACGAGCGCCTATTGGAAGTTCCATTTGAAGATAGAGGCGGTACTTGGCAGCCGCGCTACTACCAAAACAACGCCATTATCAACGTGTTAGACGCAGTGGCATCGGGCAAAGACCGTCTTCTACTAACCCTTGCCACTGGCACAGGCAAAACAGCCATCGCATTTCAAATAGCATGGAAACTATTCAAGTCTCGTTGGAACTTGAAAGGCAATGGAGAACGTTTACCGCGTATTCTGTTCTTGGCAGACAGAAACATCTTAGCAGACCAAGCCTATAAGGCTTTCAGTCTGGCCTTTGAAGAAACTGCCTTGGTACGCATAAGCCCCAAGGAGATAAAGAAGAAGGGAAAAGTGCCAACCAACGGTAGTATCTTCTTTACCATCTTCCAAACGTTTATGAGTGGTGGAGCTACAGAAGAAGAGGAAACGGACGAAGAACTTACCACCAAAGGCACACCGTACTTCGGGGATTACGAACCAGACTTCTTCGATTTTATCATCATAGATGAGTGTCATCGTGGCGGGGGAAATGATGAAAGCTCGTGGCGAGACATCATGGAGCATTTCAGTCCAGCCGTACAGTTGGGCCTAACCGCCACACCAAAGCGCGAAGTGAACGGTGACACCTACAAGTATTTTGGTGAGCCAGTTTATGTCTACTCTCTAAAAGACGGCATAAATGATGGCTTCCTAACTCCATTTCGTTACAAAGAAATAAGCACCACTGGAGACGAATACACCTTTACCGAAGGTGATGTGGTAATGGAGGGTGAAATTGACCAAGAGCGTACGTATTCGCAAGAAGAGCAGAACCGTGTGATTGAAATAATGGATGTAGAACGGTATCGGGTTAAGGTACTGTTGGATTCAATCAATCAAAGTCAAAAAACACTGGTGTTCTGCGAAAATCAGCGTCATGCTTTGGCTATTCGCAATCTTATCAACCAAGAAAGCAAAAGCACAAACCCGAATTACTGCCATCGAGTAACTGCCGATGATGGCAAGCTGGGAGAGCAACATCTTGGCTATTTCCAAGACAATCAGAAAAGCATTCCAACCATACTTACTACTTCGCAGAAGTTGAGTACAGGAGTAGATGCTCCTGAGATACGCCATGTAGTGCTCATGCGAATTGTGCGTAGCATGGTGGAGTTCAAACAGATTATTGGTCGTGGTACTCGGCTTTATGATGACAAAGACTACTTCACTGTGCATGATTTCTTCTGGAAATCTCACAAACACTTTGAAGACCCAGAGTGGGATGGGCCACCATTACCACCAGAAGAACCAAAGCCTCCGCGCACCTGCGATGATTGTGGAAACACACCGTGCAATTGTGAAAAAGAAACACCTGAACCCTGCGAAATGTGTGGTAAGGTGAAATGCGAATGCAATGGCGATAAACCCGTGAAGAAGGTAAAAGTGAAGTTAGCTGATGGCACAGCGCGCTCTCTGCAACACATGACCAAAACACGATTTTGGAGTAAGGAGGGAAAGCCCATAGCTGCTGATGAATTTATAAACCAACTCTTTGGTGAGTTGCCAAAACTCTTTAAAGACGAAGCCAAGCTTCGTGAGATATGGAGCAAGCCAGACACCCGCAAAAAGCTAATAGAAGAGTTGGAAGAGAAAGGCTACAGCCAAGCCCAACTCTACGACTTGCAAGAGTTGGTAGAAGGAAAAGATAGCGACCTGTTTGATGTACTTTCCTATGTGGCCTATCACACCGAGCTTGTGCCGCGTACAACCAGAGCAGACAGTGCCAAAGTTCATTTTGATAGCTATGATGCCAAGCAACAGGAGTTCCTAAACTTCGTGCTAGAGCAATACGTGCAATCGGGCGTAACTGAACTAGACGACCAGAAATTGCCCGAACTATTAGAATTGAAATACAATGCCTTGGCAGATGCTAAGCAACAACTCGGCTCTATCCCAGCTATACGAAAAACCTTCATCGGTTTTCAAAAATTGTTATACCGAAAAACAGGTTAGTATGAAATGCTTTAATCTATTTGAGGCCACTCGCAACACCCAACGATTTATCTACATTGATGGGGTAAAGAGGTAACTAGAATAGTCGAAAAATCATGAAAGTCTTTGCTTAAACGTTCGAACAACCTCAGTTTACTTAGATTTATCGAAAGGAACAGCGATTGTTTCAAAAAACATACGGCTCCGAATAACCAGATAAATAAGAATCTAGAAAATGAGAAAATTACTTTTCATGTTAGTGCTTAGCCTAATTGGACTAACTGCTTTTAGCCAAAACATTACTTACAAGAAGGATTGGCAAGGAAATACAATTGCTGTTGATGACAGGGGAAATACCATTGCAACTCAAAAGACAGACTGGCAAGGAAATATCACTTGGGTAGACGATAATGGCAGTACAATCAAAACGAAAAAAAAGGATTGGCAAGGAAACAATACTTGGGAGAACAACCGAGGGCAGACAATTCAAACTGAGAAGAGAGACTGGCAAGGGAATAAGACTCTTGAGAATGATCAAGGTCAAACAGAGTATGTCTACAAAAAAGACTGGCAAGGAAATACAGCAGTGTATGACGAGAACAGTAACCTTGTAGGAACTTACAAGAAGGACTGGCAGGGAAATACCGTTTTTGAAAAAAACCCCTAGCATACAGCTATCATCCCAAATCATCGGCCTCCAAAAAATGTTCAATGGGCAATTCAAGCTTTTTGCCAACAGCAAGGTCTACCATCTTGATAGAGATTGTTTTGCATTGGACAGATGTATACATGAGATAGTCAAGCTATCTAAACAAGAGGCAGAACAGGATTACGGTCGCAGACTTTGCGGGCATGAGGATTAGAAACAATGAGAAGGCTGTACATTTCACAAGGACTTCTCTTCACTCTGTTTACTGTCAGATTCCATATCGAGTGAATCGTTAGTTAATTCTTTTTTCATTTTCCTGTACAATTTTCGTTGAAGTCTTTTTCTGCCATGTGTAGCCCCAAATCCATGGCTTTTCTCAAATCATCACATCCAGATGCTAACTCCCCAGTGCCGATTTTTATTAATCCTCGGTTATGTAATGCACTAGCGTATGAAGGGTTTAACTCTATCGCCTTTGAATAATCCTCAACCGCCCCTTCAATATCTCCGACTCTGCGCTTTGTGAATGCTCGGTTATGCAGTGCCTTACCATACGATGGTCTCAGTCTGATGGCTTCAGTATAGTCTGCTATCGCACCGTGGTGGTTGCCAAGTTTACTTTTCGATAACCCGCGATTAAGATAAATCTGTTCATCATTTGGGTTGTTTGTAATTGCGCTATTGTAATCTTCAATTGCTCCTTTATATTTTTGGAGTTCCTGCTTCACATAACCTCGATTAAAGTATACAATGGAAGCATTTACACCAAGAGACACAACTCGATCAAAATCATTTAATGCGGATTCGAATTGTCTTAAATTTCTCTCAGCGATTCCACGGTTGTAATAGGCGTTGGGATTGAGAGGATTAATTTCAATTGCCGCGTTGTAATCCTCAATTGCCGCAGAGAAATCTCCTTTTTTTGCTTTTGCATTACCCCTTTCAAAATAATTCACATCCGCTTGTCCAGAGACCGATAAACTGAAAAACAGAAATACAAGGCTTGGTATAAATTGGCTCATAACGATGGATTCTTGTTTAGACAAAAAGCTTGCGCTCATCTCTGATTTCAGTCTGGGTCTCTTCTGCTGATTGCTGGCAAGAGAATAGGCCAAATAGCCCAAATATGATTGTCCAGTAAAATGCTTTAGTAGTTGACATGGCGATTGTTGTTTATCAGGTCGAATTCAATTAAGAGTATTATCAATTCATTCTCTCCCAAACGGGAATCACGGCTTTACAGAATCGAGGCATTGTATCTGAAAACCAATCAATACGAGCAGGCCAGCCGCTTTTGTCGGTAAATCTTACCCTCTTCTTATAAAGCTCTTTGTATGGCATCTCAAACTTAACTCGGGAGGCTGTTTTGGATTCCAAACGCTCGAATATTAGCGAGTCGCCAAAGGTTTTCTCAAGCTCTTGCTTGTGATTGAGCATTGAATCAATCTTAGACTTGTCTTTGTCAGAGGAAAAGTACAGCTCTACCCTGATGCCATGCCGACCGATTACACATGCGAAATAGCCACCTTTAACATGAAAACCGTGATCGTAATAAGGCTTTGCTACAATGCGGTCATACCGAGAAAAACTCTTCTCTTCAAAAGATTTGTTCACAAGTCCCCAGAACTCCAACAGCAAGTCCTTTCGCTCGGTTGTACTCTTGCTCATTTTCTTCTCCTCGCGCTCTTTCTCCTTCATATCTATCATAAACTCCTGCGTTTCTGGGAGAGGAATTATCTGATCTATTTGTAGAAACACATTCTGACCGTTGCTGTATGGTGTTGCACGGAAGCAGCTTATTTGGATGTCATGGCCAATAAGCCATAGCACAGTACTGGTAACCTCTTTTCGGAAATTGTTGGCCACAAGAATTACCCGTTGGTCTCCATCATTCAGGAGAAGTTCATTCTCATCATCAAACTCTAAAAAGTCCATCAGTACCTCTTTGGCATTATCCGAAGAACCTGAACTATCCAAATAATCCTGAAAGATCTGGAGTATCTGTACCGTTGTGAGTGT
>DMRV01000207.1:0-5266 GCA_003456455.1 Flavobacteriales bacterium | reverse complement strand
TAATTCCTCTCCGAGTACCTCAGGGTTCTTTGCAATCCATTCTTGCAGGTGTTCTCGTTCTCTGATAGCCAAGTCACCGAATTGCTTTCTCTCAAGCTTTACTATATCGTTATTGGTTCTATCTAACTGATACATGACTTAGTAATCGATTTAAAACGCCTCAGACACATCACTGCTCTTGGTCTGGAAGTTGCCATCAAACTGCGTGTTAAGGTCGTATGAGAGTATCTGGTTGCTGAGTGTTTGAGGTGTGTCTTTACCAACCGACTCGCCTGCTGTAAAGCCACCGTAGAGCCTGCCGCACTGCGTGGTGGTTTTCACATACTTCTTGTTGCTCCAGCCTGTGCCAGAATAGAAATATGGTGTGTATGTGCCGTTGGGAAGCTTGAAGGTGAATGTACGGCCCTTGTCTATGTATGCACAGCGCACCACTTCTTCTTTTTGCTTGATGATGACAATTGTACCTACCCTACTGTTTGCACTAACCTTGATCTCTGAGCATCTACTACTGCAGCTTTTACCTGATGTATAGCAATAACCGTAAGGGTTACCTCCGTGAGACAAAGCGGTTGTGGTATTAGGGGATTCATCAGCGAACCAATCTCTTCTCTGATTAGCTGAACTCGATGATACAGCAAGTATACCATCATCTGACAAATCATAAGCATCTATGATTGATTGAATTCTTTGCTTAGTCGGATTTTCATTTTCGTACTTAATCAACAAATCACTTATCAAGGTTTCGACATCATCTTTGTAGGTTGATTTTATCTGACTTAATTTCTGCTTCGTCAATTTTACGTTGTGCTTTGCATAAAAAGCAACAAGAAATTTGCTCAAGTTTTCTTCAGATGGTTTAGTCTCCGCAGTGTTTCGGCCTTGTGGTTGGAATAACTCTGGAAACTTAGGGTTGATGATAGAATAATCGTAGTTGTATTTTTTAGCCGTTTCCGCATAGTCTTTTAAAACTTGCAGCTCAACTCCCTCAAGCTCAGGAAACTTTGACCTTACAAGATTCCAATCGTAATTGTCGTTAATTGCCGTTGCCAAAAAGTCTTTCAACAATTGCTCATTTGTCAGTTGTTGTTGAATTAGAGAGCTAAACATTTCTTTAAACTGATTGACATCAGAGAAATACCCTTTGGGTATCAAATCATAAACCTCATCAAGACCTTCTTCATCAAGAGTTTCTTTAAACTGGTTAATATCAGTAAACATACCTGCTGGTATTAGTTTATACAGCTCTTCTAAGTCTTCGCTCACTACGTGATTGCTTACAACCACAGTCTGGGAACTCCCAGAGCCGAGATATGGAGACACAAACAAGTAACAGATAGCCGAGCTGAGGATGACTACCGCAAGGAGCACATAACGTAGGTCAATGAGCTTCTCTTCTTTATCTGGCTGCTGTGGTGGTACAGTTTCATCATTGTTCTCCTCCTCCACATTTATCGTCCACATGTGGTTATTCTTAAGCCAATCAAAGGCCTCCTGTACCTCCTCGTAACGCTTTACATACTCAGGGTCAAACTGATGGTCAGATGGCTCATACTCCGCACAAAGCCGCTCATATGCCTCCTTTATTTCCATAAGAGAGGCATCCTTGTTTACGCCAAGTATGTCGTAATACCGTTGGCTCATTTATAGAATTCCACTTTTAGTGAGCTGGCTTTGGCGTAGTCGAAAAGACCCAAATAATCTTCACCTTTTCCCTCGGCAGAAACGCCTGTAATCATTCCATCGCTCGACTCTCTCAACGAGTATCCAGCAACATCGCTGCTCCAAAGTGTGAAACCGTCTTTATCAAGGAGTTTAATCTCGTGTCTGCTCAGTCTTCCAAATGCAGGTTTATCGTACTTAGAATCAAACAGATACTTTACCTTCTTATCTTCAAACTTGGTGGTTACCGTAATGGTCTCACCATACGCGTTGGTCACATCCCAAGTTGTAGCATTACTCGCATCGCTCCAAGTTTTCAGAGCAAATACACCAAACAGCATTGGAGCAAGAAGTAGTGTGGAAAAGGCTATCATATTTGAGTAGAGGATGATCTTCTTGGCTTTGGTGCTTAGTTGCTCTACAGCTGCTTCTCCTTTGGTAGTTAGAAGCACGTAATGGAGAAGTGGGTATGACAGGAACATTCCAATCAAGCTGGTATGGAATACCTCATTAAACCTAACTTCAAATATTTGTCCCAAACAAACAAACGTGGATATGATTCCAACGCAACCGAGGATCAAAATGCTTATCCAACGGTAAACTTTGATGTACTTCTGCATATCTTAAAATTGAAGTGGAAAGATAATGAGTTGGTGATGTATTGGCTAATCTGCCCAATCTATTTGCCGCTTACCAACTGAGGCATAGTATGCGTTCATTTTATCTACTGCACGTTTCAAGTATACCATAATCTCATCGTAAGCCTCGTTGGTTGCGTAGAATAGAACATCATCTGAGCGGAAGTGGTATTCTTCTATCAGATTATCATCGTCATCCTCGTATTCTTCAACCTCCACAATCCACTCCATCTCGTCTTCTCGTATGTAGTACTTACCATTGGGGCTTGTAATGTCAAATACTACGAAGCCATCTTGCTTGGTTACCGTATCAGCATCGTAATCAGAACCGCCTGCAATAGAAAAGCACTTTACATCGAAGTCTAACAGAATCGTTTCTGGGGCAACATAACCACTTGAGAACCCTGTATAATCGCTCATATGATTCTCAAATTCCTTGTTCTCTTTTTCCTTGTGAAAGTGGCTGGCAAGAATATCTATTGCTCCGAGACCACCAGTCTGAAATCTGTAATTCTCTTCAGGGTTCAAATCTAACAAGTCATAACCCGAGCAATGTAGTATCAGATTGTACTGCTTACCGTCTTTGCGTATGAAGCTTTCTTGGGTCGTGTCTATCTGGTCTTTCATTTACAGGAATCAAGGTCTTACAAAGATGAAGCAATATGCAATTGATTCAGTGCAAAGCCATGGTTTTCTCAGGAATAAACTATCGAGTAATTTTTGAAAGTGGTGACCTATACGGTGACCTAAATTTTTATCCCCACGTCCCAAACTGTGTTTTATAGGTTAATTGAAGTTCGGTTTTCTTTAGAACTATCCACTGACACTAAATGCCAGTATCCCCAACAAAACAAGAAAGGTCATCACACCGATTACAGTACCCCAGCCGTGAACCTCTTTGTCTTCAGGTGGAGAAAACAATAGACTGATTACGTCTGAGAGTATGCCTTGAAGCCAATTGATTACATTCATCTTGTGAGTGAAAAGTTAGGGATTTACGAGTTCAACCTAATGCCTATTGATATGCAAGCAGAAACGCTATGGGATAAAGGGGTGTTTCTAACGAACCTCACAAAAGGCAACATGAGGTATAACCTCGACTCATTGAGCAACTTCTACGTGGAGGTTGAATACGGCAAAGAAGAGAATGAGATTTTAGAGTTTCATACGTTCAAGAGAGGCAAGAGATTGGAGAAGTACATTGGCCAAGTAGAGTTGGATGATTTACTTTAGGGGGATGAAAATCAGAATCATTGGCACCACAGCCTTAGACACTGTTCGGAGATGTAATCTTAATCTTTGGTCTTATTAAACTTAACAATATCGGCTGTCACCATGCATTTCACGTTAAGTACCATGAATACCCATGTGGATTTCCAATTTACGCTGATGTTGGCGTATGCTTCATTGGGCCCGAGTGGCTTCTGTCTGCGCATTACTTCTCTTGCCTCAGCAACTAGCCCTTTTCGTGCAAGTCCACCAAGACCAAATACGTAAGTTGCACTTGCCGATCCTGAAACTTGATTTGTGTAGGTGAAATTTGCCTCACTTAGTGCTGCTGAGTCTGTAATATAGCCACTATGAAAAGCACAACCAGTCAATAATAGAACAAGAGCAATTGGAAATATCTTTTTCACAATCATGATTTTTTATTGTGAATTTAACAACATTATTCGACTAAACGTAACAGTTACCCCCCGCTCGCACGAGTGTTCCAACGTATCACTAGTGTGGAACATGACACGATCAGTTTGTAACTGATGGGTACAGAAGAAAGCTTGGTAAGCGTCTTGTGCTACTTAGTACGGAGCTTTTAAACCATTCCTATTTTTTCTTAAACCACTTGGGTTAAAAGTTGATGCAGGTGTATGAGTGGCAGATGTGTTTAGGCTGAGCCTCGCTCCTGCCCTATTATGAGTCTGGATGGGAATGGAAATCGGGGACAAAAGGCTGCACATATAAAATTCCCTTCGATCAGAACTCTGATATTGACTACGTTATGTTTCTCATCAAGCAGAAGTATAAGCTACTTACCAAATAAGTTTACGACCCCAAANNCTTTTGTAGGTTTTGTAGGGGTGTGCTTAGAGAATAATATTTTTACCCGCTCAAAATTGTGGCATGAAACAAACACTACTTACAGCGGTATTGCTGATTACAAGTTTACTGAGCTTTGCACAAGTACCTCAGGGTATAAACTATCAGGCGGCTGTTAGAAATTCAGATGGTGAAGTCCTATCGAACCAACAGGTTGGGGTTCGTATGAGCATATTGGAATCTAATGTCACAACCGTTTATGAAGAAACGCACTCCGTGATTACGAATAACTTTGGGCTGGTGACAATGGTAATCGGACAGGGGACAGCTACTCAAGGAGTCTTTGCTGATATAGATTGGAGTACAGGTAATTACTTCATACAAACTGAGGTTGACATAAGCGGTGGCTCAAACTATCAGGTCTTAGGGTCTCAGCAACTTATGAGTGTACCCTACTCTATGTATGCGAAAGAGGCAGAGAGCCTTAAAAGAAACGGATCATCAAACAGAACAATCATCTACACCGAAGGATTTTAAAATGAAACAGACACTTACTCTAATTGCCCTGATATTTTTCTGCCTTAGCTCTTCTGCTCAGTCTGGTACTGATCTGGAGTTTAGCAGAACGATTAATGAAAAGGTTACTATCAATCAAGTGCTTGGCCCCGTACCTCTGGGGAAAATATGGAAACTTGTCGGGTTCAGTTGTAACACGTCTAACCCAAAGTTCAAAGTCAATGGGGAGGGAAATGGGACTTATCTTCGATCCAACACAGGGTATGAAGCAAGCCTTCCATTGTTTTTCAATGAATCCGATGAGATACAGTTTGTAGATTTATCTACAGGCGAGTGTTATGTTTCCTTCGTAGAATACACAGTAATCCCCTAACCACCCCACTCCCCAAACTGACTTTTGTAGGTTTTGTAGGGGT
>DMRV01000130.1 GCA_003456455.1 Flavobacteriales bacterium | reverse complement strand
TACGATTTGGCCACAGCTGTTACAGCAGCGCATTATAATTTAAAACCTACACTTTTCTTCGATTACATTGGTTTCGCGAACAGCACAGCTTGGTATCCGAGATGTGTAAAAATCACGTTCTCGATTAGCATTGTAGTTATGTTTTTTACCGGCATTGTTTTCTACGCTGCGTATCTCAAATTCAGAACCGCAGCTATTCCGCTTAGAATCCTGTTTATCTGGTTAAGTTTTCTCTCTTTCACTATTATTTCGCAGCGGCTGATAGGTGCTTTTTTCGCTTCGGAGTTTCAGTTTCGAAGCCTCGACTCTCTTGGACTAGAACTTGGCATTGTAGCAGCATACTTCTACATGAATGCAGCAGCAAGGGTTGCCATGGCTCTTATTGGTATTCTTCTTTCTATTAGCATCGGGTTTTTATATGCAAAACCATTGCTACAAACCGCTACATCTGTTTACCAAATAGACATTCCGCAGTATAGACAACGATTTTTATGGCACCACTTAATTCTTCCGCCAGTAATCGGAAGCACCATGATTACACTTTTTATTTTCCCGATGAATGTCATTCCGAACTTCATGACATTCGTAACCAGCGCAATAGGACTCTTGTCAATTTGGTACTTTGCAATGCGATCCACCCAATTAATACGAAGACAAAATGTATCTAAATACTGGCTCGTTGTAGGTGTTGTAATGTTTGGAGTTATGATAACTCTAGTGCACACCGTTCTAAAAACAGGTTTACCAATCCCATATCCAGGGTTCTGAAATCTTACGAAAAAGAAAGCCTAACCGTGGTTACAGCTTCAGCGTGTATTGCAAAGTGAAGTTTCTAGGCGCTTCCATAACTCCCGGGCGAACTGAATAAAACTCATTCAGGAAGTTTTTAGCTATAAGACCCACACTTGACTTTTTAGAAATATTAAACAACAATCTAGCATCCATGCGCCAAACACCAGTTGTATTAAGTTGGCGATACTCTGCAAACCCAGGGAGAAGGGCTTCAAATGGAGCATCAATTCTACTCATGTAACTATTGTACTCCACAGCATAGCCCAGAGTAAATTTCCACAAATCCACTTCAATATCCGCTTTAAAATTGTGGGTTATTCTGTACTTCAAGATACTTTCAGTTTCATTCAACGGTTGAACATCAACAATACTTTGAAAGAAATTATCGAAATAAACTCCCACATTTCGCTGTGAGGTATCAGTCTGAAGATCGGCAGGATAATTAAAGGTATATCCAATAAATGCCCGAACAGGAATTGGTCCTAAATTACCATCACCGGTCAGTCCAAACTCAACACCAGCAATTCGTGCCTTTGAAATATTGAACGGTTTAAACCCTAAAACCCCAGTTTCATCTCCAAAATCATAAATACCTATTTGGTATTCAATCATGTTATTGAACTCCATCCAAAAGAGGGCAAAATCGAAGTAGGCATTCCAACCTGAAACTCGGAAGCCCTGCTTGACCGCTAGCTCAGCAGACCAACCTTTTTCAGATTGCAACTCTTCATTTGGGAGAATTCTTATTGGTCCCAAGCTGGCATCGATAAACTTTTCGCCAATACTTGGAAAACGAAAAGATTGGCCATAAGAAGCACGAATATTGGTTTTGTCAGCCACCTTGAAATTTGCACCCGCCCTGAAAATTGGCAATGAGGTTTCATTTCGTAGCGTAAGCACATTATTCCATTCATTTCTTACACCAACCAGAAGAGATATCCTATCGATAAACCGTTTTTCAACCTGTGCAAAAACAGAAGGGTTGTGAGTAATAACGTTACCTGCCTCTGGATATAAACTGCTAAAACTCCAGATATATTGGTATTGAACACCCGCGGTAACTCTGAATTTATACTTGAACTCATTCTGAAATCTATAATCGAAAAACATGACGTTGGAAGCAGAGGGGTCCTCCCAATCGTCATTTCGTCTTTCTACACGGTAATATCTCGCTTTCAATGAATGTAACCCCGATTTCTCTCCAGAATACTGAATCCAAGGGTCAACATTTATAAACATATACTTATCGGACGAGGCCGTTCCTTCTAGTGGCCTGTACGCTCCAGCCACATTGTCTGCCCAAAGAACAAACCTACCAGATTGCTGATACTGGGCTGACCCATTCAAACCATAGGAAAGTCCGATAACCTTTTGATTGGTAACTCTTGTTTTCCAATTTAGCCGAAAAGCCTGACGGCTACCTCTTTCGAGATAAGTGTAGTCCGAGCTACCGTGTGCTCCAACCACCACATCTACGTTCTTGACCTTTTGCCGATGTGAAAAGAAAACACCTGTAAAAACAGGACTTTGGGACTTGCGCCACCATCTTGCTTCCTCTTCAGAAGGGTTGCCATAAATACCTTGGTAAATCCTAAAGCTGGTTTCGGGTTTCTTCTTTGCCCAACCTGTTCGAACATGGATTACACCATTCATTGCACCAGAACCATACAAAACACTTGACGAGCCTTTCACAACTTCTATCTGCTTCACCGTTTCCATTGGTATGGCGCTCCACTGAATATCTTTCAAGTCGCCAGTAAGCAACGGTATATCATCAATTACCAATTGCACTCTACTCCCGACTCCATAAGCGAATCCACCACCACCTCGAATGGAAGCCTGACCGTCAAGAATTGTTACACCCGGCACTTTTGCCACAGCAGCCTTCAAGTCCGGTGATGCGGAGTTCTCAATCAAATACTCCTTAATCACATCTACCGAAACCATTTCTTCGCTTACCTTCTTTTCGAACTGGCTTCCGGTAACCACTACTAAATCTAGTGTGGTACTTGCAACTGATAACTTGGCATTAAACTCAACTGTTTCTCCTTCGGCAAGAGTAAATTTCTTAGTAAAAGCCTGATATCCGATAAACTTGTATGTAACCGTTTGCTCGCCCACAGAAAGCATCAGACTGTATTCACCATCAATATTGGTTGTTGCTCCAACATTGTCTTGATTAAAAATATTAACACCTATTAATGTTTCACCATTAGACTTATCATTAATCTTTCCTTTAATCGTCTGAGCCTCAACCAACAAAGTAGAAAGACCAAGAATAGAAGCTAATACGGCAATGAAATTTTTCATCTAAAAAACAATTTGGGTGTAATTTAGACATCCGAAATCACGCCTCAATTGACCAAAAACAAATTTTACCAACCCTTAATTCTTAATATTATTCAATCTCAATGATTGTTTTGCAATACGATGTTTCAATTCCCGTTTGAAAAAAATGTAGATTTGCACGCATCTGAAAAATTGACCATTTAAGCACAGCATAACTGATGAAGAATATTGGCAAAAACATAGGCGATTTTATCTTTCCCGCCCTTTTAATTATTAGTGGACTTCTTATCCTGTTTTATTCTCTATTTGGAGGACAAAACGGCTTCTGGATTTTAGGAGGTGGACTTATCCTCTCGGTAGGTTTGTTTTCTGTTGCCATGAAACTCGGCATCCTAAGCGGTGTAATTCAGAAAGCACTATTCTTCGTTTTTCTTCCACTTGCTTTTGTTACAGCTTATTTTGCTTATCGCTCTATTCAAGCTCCTCTAGAATTCAACCAAGAGAAAACAAAGCGTTACGCAAAAGTTGAAACCAAACTAAAGACAATTAGAGATTGGCAGTTAGCCTACAAGTCGGTTTACCGTAAATATGCTTCAGGTTTCGATACGCTTATCACTTTCGTTAATACCGACTCCTTCCCAGTTATTAGAGCCTTGGGAACCGTTCCTGATACGTTAACAGAGCAACAAGCCGTTGACTTGGGATTAGTTACACGTGACACAATGCTGGTTAGCGTAAAAGATTCGCTCTTCAAATTTGAAGGTGACATTAATGACATCCGGTTCATCCCACCATTGAACACGCAAGAGTTTTCGATGGAAAGCGGTATGGTTGAAAAAGGACAAGTGATGGTTCCTGTATTTGAAGTTGTTGCTCTAAACAGCTACATATTTGATGGAATCGTACCAGAATATTACGACCCAAAAAAAGACCTTCGTGTTGGTTCCATGACAGAACCATCAACCAGCGGAAACTGGGAATAAGGTTTTGTCCTCTTCCCTTTTCAAACAAGAGTTTTATCTGAAGGCCGATAATGAGCAGGAAACTGCTCAGAACGGCCTTCTCTCTTTTGTGGATATTTCTCGGTCTGGAATTCAAATTCTAAAACGGAATAAGACTTTCAAAGCAATTGAGTTTGCCTCATTCATTTTTCCTTTTTCTTCTGACAACAGCGCCTGGTCGAAAAACACAACTCAAATTCTTGAGTCAAATAAATTCAAAGCTTTTATTTCGAAGACAGAAGTCGGCTTTTCAATCTCAGATTCGCAGGTAACATTGGTTCCTGCTTCGCTTTATTCTGAAAAAGAAAAGACCACGAACTTTGAATTTCTATTCGGGGTATCAGATGACATTTTGATTCAAACTCAAGAGCTCAGTAGCTCAGATACAGTTGGCGTTTTCGGAATTCCCAAGGGAATTGTAAATGCAGTTTCAAAACCGATTCAATCATCTTATTTGAATTGGACCGATGGCCTAGCAGGTGATTCTACTAAAGTGAAAGCAAATCTTGTTTTCAATGAAAAACAATTTGCATTGGTTATTCAGAACGGTGGAAAACTCATCTTTTCTAACTGGTTCGATTACTCAAAAAGTGATGACGTTCTTTATTATTTAATGGCTTCGTTAGAAACGCTCAAAATTCTCCATTCAGAAGTTGAAATCGTCTTGAGTGGAAAGGTTTCAAAAGACGGTGAAGTTCACTCCGCAATCTCCAAGTTCATTTCTAAGTTATCGCTCGGAAAACGCTCAAAAAACTTGACCTATAGCTATTCATTCAAGGGTCTTCAAGAACATAAGTTTCCATTCATCTTTGCAGCAGCATGCGCATAATCAGCGGTTATCATAAAGGACGCACCATTCGTGCACCAAAAAACTTACCAGTGCGCCCTACAACCGATATGGCAAAAGAGGGATTGTTCAATATCTTGAACAACTGGGTCGATTTTGATGAGTTGGACGTACTCGACCTTTTCTGCGGAACAGGAAACATCAGTTTTGAGTTTGTAAGTCGCGGAGCAGAATCTGTGACCTGTGTAGATGCAAGTGCTAAATGCGCTGCTTTTGTCAAATCGACTTTTGATGAACTGAAGTTTGAATCCGGAACAATCATCAAAGCTGATGCGCTTCGATTCGTTGAATCATCAAAGAGGAAATGGAATCTGATTTTTGCTGACCCGCCTTACAGCTATGATCAATATCCAAATTTGGTAGATACAATTTTGGAAAACGGACTTTTAGCCGAAGATGGAATCTTGATTATTGAGCACCCCGAGGAAGTTGATTTCACTAGCGTTAAACAACACACTCAGACCCGTAACTATGGTCGTGTTCACTTCAGCTTTTTCGAGCTAGAAGCGTAAAAAGAAGTCTTTCGTCAATTCCTTGTACTCGTTAGAGTAATCATGGCGCTCCGATGATTTCTCAATGAAGAAATCTGTTTCCGTTGGTTCGCCTGCAGCTTCCTTCTTAAACAGAATCATTAGTCGAATTACAGGGTAATTAGGCTGCGGAAATACTTTCACAATTTCCTTCGCAAAGAAACCTTCCGCTTTTGCGGAATTGAAAAAAACATCATATTCTGTTTGCGGAAAAACAACTGCGAAACGCCCATCAGGCTTCAAGAGCTTGCTGGCATGTTTGAAAAGGTCTGCTGGGTTGAGAGTGACCGTATGTTTCGCCAATCGAATAGAAACATCTTTGGAAGGCTGCGAATGCGAATAGAACGGTGGATTGCAAACAATGAAGTTATACTGCTTACCTCGCTCTGCAAATTCAACCACATCTTCATTGTACACCATCATATTGGTAAATGAAGAATGTGCCACATTCTGCTTTGCTTGATTGGCAGCAATCGGATTGATTTCTACCATATCAACCGACACTTTCGTTCGCTGAGCAATCATCAACGCAATGAGCCCAGTTCCAGTTCCAATATCCAAAACCGAATCGCCATCTTTTGCTGGAGCCCAAGCACCAAGTAACACGCCATCCGTGCCGACTTTAAATCCGCCAGCAGAATGGTAAACACGAAACTTCTTAAACTGGAAATAAGGCTCAGCCATTGACGTAAAGGTCAATCAATCCGTCCGGAGCCTCAATTTTTATGGTTCGGGCATCCACGTCAATTTCCTTAACAATGGCATCCACCCAAGGAACAAGAATCAATTTATCCTCAAAATCAATTTCTAATACGGGATGCTGCGCAGTTTCCAAAATTCCTGAAACCATACCAATATCACCTTTTTCAAAATCCTCTACCTGAAACCCAACTAATTCGTTTGTTGCCTCGGTTTTGATTCCAACAAAGTTGACCTCTTCAATCAGCATTTCCTGTCCAACAAACTTGTCGGTAGCTTCCAACGAATCAATTTCTTCCAACTTCATTGTCCATACATCATGCGAAGCGGCCGAGCATTCTTCTACAAAAAAAGGAACCGGCCCACCCTGTAATTGGATGAAGACCGGTTCGTCTTTTTCTAGCGGCTGTATTCCAGCCAAATGTATGTTTACCTTAAAAGCTCCTTTTAGTCCGTGAGACCGAGTTATGGTTCCAAGGACTTTAAGGTCGACCACGACTTACGCCTTTGGCTCTTCTTTAGCCTCTTCAGCAGCAGGCTCTTCAGCCTTCGCTTCAACGGCAGGTGCTTCTTCAGCAACAGGGGCAGCTTCTTCCGCAACAACTTCTGGAGCAGCCTCAGCAGCAGCTTCCGCTGGTGCATCACCTTCTTCAGTAGCTTCTGGTGCAGCTTCCGCAGCAGCCGCAGCTTCAACCTCTGCAGTTAAGGCAGATTGCTTAGCCGCAACAGCAGCAGCTCTCGCTTCCTTAACGGCAGCTTCCGCTTTCAAAGCATCAGCTTTCGACTTGCCTTGAGCTTTCGCAATGGCGTTAGCCCCTTCCTGAACCTTGTTTGCTTTCTCATTCAACCATTTCTCGAAACGAGAATCAGCTTCTTCCTGAGAAAAAGCACCTTTCTTAACTCCACCTTGTAGGTGTTTCTTATAGAGAACTCCCTTGTAAGAAAGAATTGCCCGACACGTGTCGGTAGGTTGAGCTCCTTTCTCCAACCACGTCAAAGCACCATCAATATCAAGCTCGATAGTAGCTGGGTTCGTGTTCGGATTATAAACTCCCAACTTTTCAATGTTCTTCCCATCTCGTGGGGCGCGTGAATCGGCTACGACAATATGAAAAAATGCGTAGCTTTTTCTTCCGTGTCTCTGCAATCTAATTTTAGTTGGCATATGACTTTTTTATTTGTTACAAATTTTGGGGGTGCAAAAATGCGATAATCCTTAATAATAAACAAGCACCTTTTCTAATTGATTTTCACACAGTTAGAAACGTCTTCAAAATATGGATTTGGGAGTTCCCGAAACGTGCTCAAAATGCTCCGCAAATGTCGCCATTTGGGTCGGGCTGCCCGCTATATGTTTTTCTGCCTTCGGCTTAAAAAGTATGCCGCTACCATCCCTAACTCATACAAACCGAGCTCTATCCATTCTACTTAGCTACTGTCAGCCGTGTGTCATTTCGTTAAAAAACCAAAGACGAGTACAACATGCAGCAATGCGCCAGCGTTATTAAAAGCAAAGACAGAAATCATGGTATTCGCCTATTTCATATTCTCAGCTGCGTTACTCGCCATGGCGGTAGATGTAGCAACCTCAGAGTAACTCGTTTTACGAAGTTCTGAACTCAGAAATGGGTCTTCAGAGACATATAAAACAGTTATCAACATCTCAATATTTGGGGGTGCAATTCTATAACTTCGGGCTGTCTTATTGCTAAGCCAAATCATTCATGTATTTAATCTACGACACGGAGACCACTGGTCTTCCGAAGAACTATAAAGCCCCCATAACTGACGCGGAAAACTGGCCAAGATTGGTGCAGTTGGCTTGGCAATTACACGCTGAAGATGGTTCGCTACTTGAAGCCGACAATTTCATTGTCACACCAGATGGATTCGATATTCCGTTCAATTCGGAACAGGTTCATGGTATTTCTACAAAAAAAGCACAGGCAGAAGGTATTCCGCTACAGGAAGCACTAGACCGATTTACCGCAATTCTTGCAAAAACGAAAATTGTTGCCGGTCACAACATCGAATTCGACATCAACATTATGGGTGCCGAGTACATGCGTTTAGGCGATTCTGCTCCAATCATGGACTTGCCGTCCATCGACACCAAAAATGAATCAACCAATTTCTGCCAGATTCCTGGTGGTCGTGGCGGTCAGTTCAAATGGCCAAAACTGACGGAACTACACGTCAAACTTTTCGGAGAAGAATTTGACGAAGCGCATAACGCTGCAGCAGATGTTGCCGCAACTGCCCGTTGCTTCCTCGAATTGATACGAATTGGCGTTGTAAAATCCGACAAGGCAGGATTAAGTCCCGAAGCTTTAAAAACCTTCCAAACCGCAAATCCATCGCAGATAAAAACGGAGGACATTGACGTTGGCAACCAAGTAGCCGCATCGAAAAAAGCGGCAACCAAGAAGGTTAAAGACAACGCTCCGAAAATTGAAATTACCCACGATTTCGCACATATTCATTGCCATTCGCAATTCAGCGTTCTGCAGTCAACCATCCAGATTAAAAATCTGGTAAACCGTGCCGTAGAATATGGAATGCCAGCTGTCGCAATCACGGATCATGCGAACATGTTCGGCACCTTCCATTTTGTAAGTGCCGTTGAGGCCGCCAACAACGAAGTCGATGATTGGAACGAAAAAATTGAATCTGGCGAAGAGCAAGGTTCACCCAAGAATCACATCAAAGGAATCGTTGGTTGCGAGTTCTATGTAACCGATGACCACACAGACAGAACACGCCAAAACAACGGTGCTCAAACTGTTCTTCTCGCCAAAAACAAAAAAGGCTATCACAACCTAGCTAAGCTGAGTTCAATCTCTTATGCTGATGGTTTCTATTACGTTCCTAGAATTGACAAGAAACTTTTGGTTCAGTACAAAGGAGACTTAATTGTTAGCACTGGCGGTGCTGGTGGAGAGGTTCCGAACCTCATTCTAAACGTTGGAGAAAAGCAAGCGGAAGAAGCTTTCTTGTGGTACAAAGAGCAGTTTGGAGAAGACTTTTATGTTGAGTTAATCAATCACGGTACGGAAGGGGAAAAGCGTGTAAATCAAGTCTTGCTTGAGTTCGCCAAAAAACATGATGTTAAATACTTCCCGAGCAATAACGTTTACTACCTCAACCAAAAAGACCAGCGAGCTCATGATATTCTTTGCTGCCTAAAAGAAGGCGTTAAGATTGATGAGGAATCTCGAGGTAGAGATTACATCAAACGCATATTCCCTAACGACCAATTCTACTTCAAGAGTCAGAGTGAGATGAAGCAAATTTTTGCTGACTTTCCGGAGGCTTTTGAAACTATTACTGAGATAGTAGGGAAGATTGAGCCGTTCAGATTGAAGCAGGATGTTCTTCTTCCTGTGTTCGATTATCCTGAGGAGTTTAAAAACTCAGAAGACGAAGCAGACGGTGGCAAACGTGGTGAAAACGCATACCTCCGTCACCTGACTTACGAGGGAGCAAAAGGACGCTATGGCGAAATCACCCCCGAACTAACCGAACGGATTGATTTTGAGCTTCAAAC
>DMRV01000086.1:1734-2890 GCA_003456455.1 Flavobacteriales bacterium | reverse complement strand
GCCAGTAAGTAACTTCTAATTGCCTTTCGAAAATCGCTCTGGTCTACATGTTTACTATCAACCAACGCTTCAAACTTGGTTTCCGCCTCATCTAGGTTTCCAGCATAGAATAAGGAGTAAAATAAAAGCTCAGTAATCACCCCGTGGTTCCTCGTGTTCTCCCTTATATAGGTCAAACTAGTATCAAACTGCTTACGCGATTCTTCAAAACGATGCAGCCATAAATCGTTTGCACCTAGGTTTAAGTGAACACTTGCCTGACGCACTTTTCTTTTAATAGCCGGGTTATTCTCCAGCATTTGAGCAAGCTTAGATAAAGCATCAGAAGCTTCAACTAGATTGTTTTGCACCTGATTGAACTCAACCAATAAGAAGTAATAATAATAACCCACTGTTGCAGAACTGGTCTTTTCAAACTCATCATGAAGGCGATCTATCCTTTCTTTTAAGAATTCAATCTGCTTAGGGTCGGCAGGCATACGACTAAGACCTTTAAAGCCATACCGCATGGTTATTTCTTCAAAGTATTGCTTAGCCAAATTGGCGGCATCTCTGCACTCCGAGTAGTTCTTTATCTGATTAACGATATCGTAAAACGCCTTATCCGTTCCTTTAAACGCCTTTATATATTGGCGTTCTACCGATAACATATCTATAAGGTCATCATACAGCTCGTAATGTTTTGCGAGCGTAATATTCTTGTCCATGACATGGAAACCAACTTTCCGTTGTCCTCGAGCAATTAGCAAACGCCCTTGCAGTTTACCTTGAACAACCGAAGCAAGTGCCTGGGCTTGTTCGTCATAGTTCTCGCTTCTGGTAAGGTTCACGTCAAGCGATAATGATGTGAGCATCTTATCTCTAAGCCGAGATATAACCATCCGCCTAGCATCTTCAGATGCAATCTTCTTCTTTAATAGGAGAATGACTTTGTCGTCATCCTCATACTTCTCTATAAGGTCAAGTAGAATTATGGACTTGGGCTTGTGTCCTTTCTTCCTCGATTCGAAGCAAGTTAGATAGTTACGTAGCGCTAGGCGCTCATTCTTATCCATCATAAAATGAATACTCCGCAGGTGTTCAAGTCCCTTCAAGGCTTATTGTGTCGTTGGTCGATAAAAAACTAAGGTATCGATAAACGACCAAACGAAAGTTC
>DMRV01000086.1:0-1628 GCA_003456455.1 Flavobacteriales bacterium | reverse complement strand
AAAGCTGATCTTGACAAACAAGCTTCTATCATCGGACTCGAAGAGTCTGACATGTAATATATACAGTTATTGGATTCACTGACCTCGCCATTTCGGTTCGGATTGGTCTCCGAACAAACGAAGGACTTTTTTAGGTTTTAGTTCTAGGCAGGTTAAAAGAATTTGAAAGAGGTTTTAGGTTTCCTCTTCAAATCATTAGAATCCGGTTTGTTGGTTAAAGGTGCGCCCATAAGGCGCACCTTTTTCTTTTGCATAAAAAAACCGCGAGCAATTAAGCTCGCGGTTCTGGTCTGGCTGAGGTAATCTCTAAAACGAATCCAACCCCTATTACATCCGTTAAGCCAGACCAGTCGAAGTTAGTGCGGCCAACCCCTTGGTATCCGACACTAAAATCGTGTTTCTATCAAATTTTATAATCTTATCTCTCTTCAATTCATTTAAAACACTTGTTACAAACTGACGAGATGTACCCGTTAGATTTGCAATATCCTGATGGGTGAGAAAATGCTCCAATAGCACTTCATCTCCATAAACACAGCCAACTGTGTCAACCATTTCTTTGATGAACTCGACAACACGTGTTCTAGAATCCTTGAATATGATAGACTCCAATCTACTTTCTGTTCTTCTAATTCTTGAACCAATACGGTCTATCAATCTCAAACTCAGTTCTGCGTTTGATTGCATAACAGATTTCAAATCTGCCACGTAAATCATGTAGAAAGAACACTCCTCTTTCATTGTAATGGCAAACTCATTGCGCTTTTCTTCTCCCGCTAAACCCATCTCTCCAAACAATTCTCCTGGCTGAATAATTGCCTTGATTACCTCACGCCCGTCATCTGAATAGTTCCCAATCTTAATTCTTCCTTCCTTAAGGATGAAGAGAACTTCACTTACATCTCCTGGATGATATATGTAAGAGTTTTTCGGCCGGGATCTCAGCGTTGTGAAGTTTGAAACTTCCTCAAGAACAACTCTTGGAATATTATCAAACAGATTAAACTGCTCTAGATGAATATAATTCGCTTGAATATCCATTGTGATTGCTTTGAAGCTGCGTGAAACACGTAACAAATATCAATGTTTTAATCAACTACACAAGAAATAATACGTGGACAAATAGGTGGACAACCCTGAAATCAATCTAGAAAGAGGTCACAAAATCCTGCATAGATGTTGCATCTCCAATACCAATTTTCTTCTTTAAACGATACCTACCCTTCTTAACTGAATCAGGTGAAACACCCAAAATGTTTGCAATCTCCTTGGTAGACAAGGCTAGTTTCATAAGGAGAAAAAGACGCTGCTCTGCAAGTGTGAGATTTGCGTAGCTGCGCAATAGCCTATCAAGCAACCCTTGATGAACACTATTAAAAAGGTCTTTAAATTCTTCCCAATCTTGATCCGTCAAAATTCTTACTGCGGAAAAGTCTTGAATTAGCTTTTGACCAGCTTCGTCAATCCGACCCTCACCCTCCACTGAACCTTTAAGTTTTTCTTCTAACCGATCAACAATCTCACTCTTCTGTAATAAATTTTGCGTGTAGATATTGAGCTTTTTTCGATTGTACTCTAGAAGATCCGTCACGATACGTAGTTCTGCCTTTTTCAATTCATCCTGTTTG